>MGOS01000030.1:33195-33359 GCA_001797185.1 Clostridiales bacterium GWB2_37_7 | reverse complement strand
AGCCCTAATAAATCCAACACCGTAGCGGCAATATCACAGAAGCCGTTTCTGGTTCCTAGGTTTTGTCCAGGCTTTATTTGCTTGCCATATACAAGAATCGGTATATACTCTCTTGAGTGGTCCGTGCTCAAAGTAGTCGGATCGCAGCCGTGATCAGCTGTAAT
>MGOS01000030.1:25134-33014 GCA_001797185.1 Clostridiales bacterium GWB2_37_7 | reverse complement strand
ACCCCCTCCATATTACTTTTTGTATGAACTGCATCTGTAACACCAATACCAGCAAAAATATCTTCAATTTTTCCTACAGCCATGACATTCAAGTTATGATCTTTGACTACATCCAACATGGTTTTTGATGCTGGCAGCAGTGAGAAGTCTTTTCTATTAGGAGTTCTCTTATAACTGCCTGAAGTGCCCAAAAACGGTCTTGCAATTACCCTGCCTACTGCATGCTCACCGGTTAGCATTTCTCTTGCTATACTGCACATCTCATACAGTTTTTCCAAGGGTATTACTTCCTCGTGGGCTGCAATTTGAAAAACACTATCTGCAGAAGTATATACAATTGGATAACCTGTTTTTACATGATCATCACCCAGTCTTACAATAATTTCTGTACCGGAAGCTACTTCATTGCCTAAGCATTTGATTCCGATTGCTTTTTCAAATTTCTCTATTAGTTCTTTTGGGAAGGCATGCGGATACGTAGGAAATGCTTGTTTAAGTGTAATTCCCGCCATTTCCCAATGACCTGTTGTAGTATCCTTGCCTGGTGAAAGCTCTAAAGCTCTTCCATAGGAACCCAAGGGACTATCTGATTTTGGAATTTGCACTCCTTCTATATTACCTAAGCCAAGTGCTGTCAGATTGTCCAAATGAAGGCTTGGAATTGATTTGTGAATGTTACCGATTGTATTGCTGCCTTGATCTCCATAGCTGCCTGCATCAGGCAACTCACCTATTCCGACACTATCCATTACGACTAAAATGACTCTGTTAATCATATACATTCCTCCATATCCATTATCTTAAATTCCTTTATACGTTTTAATAGTCTCCTATTGAATTAGTATAGCATCATGGTAGACATTTATGAAACACATGAGAATATCATTGCTAATTTATTGCTCCGCAAAACACAAAAGGGCTCTAAGCCCTTGGATGTGTCTTGTTATATACTTCCAGTATTCTATTTTTATTTATTTTACTGTATACCTGCGTTGTCGATATATCTGAATGCCCCAACATTTCCTGTATGGCTTGTAAATCAGCTCCGTTTTCTATTAAATGTACTGCGAAAGAATGCCTTAAGGTATGTGGTGTAATAACCTTGTTAATCTTAGCTTTTGCAGTATAATATTTAATTATTTTCCAAAAGCCCTGCCTTGTCATCTTACTGCCATGAAAGTTCAAGAACAGAGACACTTCTTCTTCACTTGGATTCAGCATTTTGCGATAATCGCTTAGGTACAGCTTTAAAAACTTCAATGCAATATTGCCAATGGGAATTGTCCTGGATTTTTGATCACTGGAGCTGCATTTAATGAAGCCACCCTTCAGTTCTATATCTTTTAAATCAAGAGAAATTAGTTCAGATACCCTTATCCCTGTTGCATATAAAAGCTCAAGCATCGCTTTGTCTCTCGCTCCTTTTGCATCAGTGGGTTTAGGTTGTTCTAACAGCAGTTCAACTTCTTTCTTGGTTAAAACAGAAGGTAACTTCTTTTCAACCTTGGGTGATTCCAAATTAGAGGATGGATCTGTATCAATATGTCTTGCACTATACAAGTATTGATAGAGGCATCTTATTGAAGCAAGATTTCTGGATATAGTAGAAGTAGCCTTACCATTTTTCTGCATGTATATCAGATAAGTAATAATAAATGTTTTTGTTACCTCTTCTATTTTTAGATTATGTTGTTGGATATAAGCTTCAAACTGTCTAATATCTCTCTTATAGGAATCCAAAGTATTAGCTGACAGCTCTTTCTCATTTTCCAGATAACTGAAGAAAATTTCAATATAGTTCATACAGCTTACCCCTTTTTATGATTATCCCTACTTATATTCAACATAGAATTTTAAATTCCTCCAATAAAAGAAAAATTTACAAGTTAATTAATATATTTTTCAGAATAAATAGAAATCGATGCCCAAAGCGCCAGTTTTTATATAAATAGTTCGATACCAAAATAGAGTTACCATTTGGTGGTTCATAATTAATAAACATATTCAATATGATATCTAATATTTCAGGAAGTAGAAATAATATTACAAATAGTATTAAAAATAATTTGACAAAGAGTAGTAGCTGGCTTTTTATATGAAAATATGTCATCATCATCCCCCTCGCATAAGCTGTCTATCTACATTAAATACGGAGCCACCAGCTTTAACAAAAAAGGTGTAATATATGATTCTATCACGCTTCCTCCCATCATAATAAAAAATAAAAATAACGAAGTCATTCCAAAGGACCAAAAATATGCTGAAGCTTCATTGCGCTTTCTGTTTAGCTTACTTCGGAAAACTGCAAAGGACAAACTGATAGAGCAGACGCAAAAAACAATCAGAATTGGTATATATACAATATTTTGCGGCAATATTGACACCAAAGATAGTAAAAATCCACCTTTTTCCATGGAATCAGTAAGAAATGCTACGGTGAAGCCTATGGAAAACCCCCTAAAGGTTGCGATCATTGGAACAAGTAAAATCCCAGCATAGGTAAGTCCGGCTATAAAAAGTGCTCCTGTAGTAATAAGATTAAGCTTTAAAGATTGCTTTAATATTTCAACTGAATTTATGTTGTCTGTCCTGCTAATATTTATAAACCCATCTATATATGATTTCACTTCACTTTTTGTATCTATGTCTATATTGCTAACCGTCAGAGCACCCAAGCTTATACCCAATACAAAGAAAAACAATACAATAGCATATGAAATAATATTATCCGATAAATGTCTTTTAATCGTTTCATTTAACCTCATCAGCATCATGAAAACCTCCCCTTAGCTTTTGTCCACTTTCTTATAAATTAATATGCTTAAGGGAATTACATTATGAATATCAGTTATGAATTTATTTCAGCTACTAGGAACAATATAGCTATTATAGATTTGGCATCTTTTATAATACCGGTCTTAATCATTTGTACTGCTTCTATCAGCGTGTATTTTTCAACATCTAAAAACTCATCCTCATCCAGTGAGAGACTGCCCTCACATAGACCCTCTGCTTTGTAGATATATATTTTCTCATCAGTATATCCAGGAGATGGATACATCACTGTCATGAAGCTTATTTTGTCTGCACTGCAACCTGTTTCTTCTTTAAGCTCTCGTTCTGCACAAATTTCAGGCATTTCACCCTTTTCCAGCTTGCCAGCAGGTATCTCTAGAAGTTCTTCATCGTAGGGCTTTCTAAACTGTCTAACCAATATAATCTCATTGTTTTGTGTCACCGGTAATATGGCAACGCCTCCATTATGTCTTATTATTTCACGTTCTGCTTTTTTATTGTTGCAAAGCTCTACCGTCTGTAGCTCCAGCTTAATTATCTTTCCATCAAATATTTTTTTAACCTCAATTGTTTTTTCATTATAATCCATATTTTGTCCTCCTGAAAGAATAATTTCTTTTTGAAATCATATAGATATTCTATCACTATACATAAGGAGATGTAACTATGATAAAGCTAATCAACAGAAACAGTATATATTTAATCGGTAAGATTCGAGACGTAAAACAGCAGCTTGCTTCTATAGATGACACAAGCATAACACTGGCAGAATACATAAAACAGCAGGCAAACCTTCACAAAAATAGTCTGAACTAGCTTAACCCTTTAAGACATAGCTTCGCAGAAGCTGCACAAGTTATAAAGTATTCCTTATCTTCTTCAAAAAATTTTCCCATTTTTTGAAGATATCCTGAATTCTTATTCAATATTGCATCAATGTCATCACAGTCTACATAATAAATATTATGTAGACTGTCTATGCTGTTTTCAGACAACTGCTTCTCTAAATAACACATTTGATCACTATTTTTCAATAGTGGTACGGCAACGTTTACTTTGGTACAGCATAGCTGCTTAAGTACCGTTATACTATGATGGCTGATACCAAAGTGTCTGTCTCGTTTATCTGCAAAGGATATCCTAGGTACTATCACTGCATGACCACCTAACCTATTGACCGCATCTCCAATGCCGCCCTGCTCAGCTCCACTAAAACCTAGCTTAGTATCCGTTCCTACTATACCGGGTCCCATACTGATAATTGCAATATCTGCTTTTACAATTTCTTTTGCTGTTATAAGGGCAGTATAAACATTAACACACTCATAGTCACCGCCAAATGCATTTCCATAGGTTACCGTTCCATCTATCATTTTTTCTTGTTTTAGCTTTTTAACGATTTCACTTATATGCAGAGGCAGTGCACCTCCCTCTGACATAATATAACATATTCTAATATCCGGTCTAATGTGCTTTAGATATGTACAACAAGGTGCTAGAATGCTATGAAGTGAGCCTACAATAACAGGCATACCCTCGAGTGAACTAAAATCATTGAATATATCATGATATTGGCTTTCTTGGGTTTCTGCCGTTATGCAATTAATTTGAAAAGGGGTGTATTTTAGCTTCATAATATGTCCATTGGCTAAATTATCTACCTTCGGTCTGTTTAAGTTTGCAATTACAAAATGAAACCCACCCGTACCTAGCTGCAGCTCTATTGCTGTTATATTTAGAAGCAGCTGGTCACCTACTTGTACATCACCTGTAAGAAAATTATAATTTATACAATTATACTCTTTGGTTTCAATAAGAACGATAATCTTAGTTACATTTGAATCCTTATAAATTATTTGCTTTACTAACCCTTCAGCGGTTTTTATCATTATCCTCTGCTCCTTCCTAAGCTGTCTAGGTAATTGAATATTCTATTGTTTGAGATAATCTCTGTGATAGAAACCTTTTCTGCAATAAAATTTATAGTTATTAAAGCCAAAAATATTAATATTTTGCTTGTTGTCTCAAATTCGACAGAGCTGAAATAGCCTAAGGTTATTCCAAATATATTAGAGCCTGTGTCTCCCAGCATGCAGAGCTCCCTTAAGTCATAGCTCATATAAACTATAGATGAAACCAGTATTATTATTAAAGGTAATAATATAATAGCATCCTTTAAATTTACAAAAAGAATTAGCATACCGATCGCCAAAAATATTTTTATGCACCTACCCGGGCGCAAGTCCATAAGATTCAACGCGTTCGTAAACAAAGCCATATTAAATATATTCAATGTAAAATCTAAAATATTCATTGAAATTCCAATAGAAATGATAATAGAAGAAGTAACGCCAATGAACGCTTTTATAAAGCCTGTTGTAAGCTGTCCTCTGAAAAAGCTTGTAATATGATTCTTTAATCCCTTTATTTTTCTGTTGCCTATTAAATCATCCAGCAAGCCTGCAAAACCAATAGCACATATGGCAAATAAGTAAAAAACATGGATATAAAGTTGATTGCTATACATCAGAAATACCAATAATTCTGAACTAATAATAATTGGTATAAAAGCAATGCCCATGCCAAAAACAACTTCATTACCACGATAATTTTCCATAACACAGCCTGCTTCTTTTAATAGCTTAAGTGAAAGTGTGATTGATTTTCGTGCAATAAGTACTGTAAAAATGAGTAAAAATCCTATTTTTACCAACATGTATGTTACGTTTAAATTCATTATATCAATTCCCTAACAACGACTTTTAATATATTAACAAACTGTTTTCCTCTATGTATAAAGCCTTGTATATTTCGACCTGTTTCTCTGTGCCTGATGTTTATTGGAACATCTATTATGTTTATATCGCTTCTCAGGGCTTCCAAAGTTATTTTAAATTCCAATCCAAACCTGTCAGGCAAGTTTATTTGCTTTAGAAAATCAAGGGAAGCCAGCCTTTGTCCGCTTAATACTGAATCCGAGGTTTGAGAAGTCAGTATATAAAGGCTCTTCCTTGACAAAAGCTTAACCAATCCGAAACCTCCCTTTTTAGAAGGCTTCGGATAAACAGCAACAATCATAGTTTTATTAGTTGTTGGGCTATACTCAACCAACTTTTTTATTTCCAAAGCGCTGCTTTTTAAGTCAGCGTCTACTAATACAACATATTGGTTCATAACATGAGGCAAAGCAACCTTGATTGCATATCCCTTACCGTGATTTCTATCAATATTTATTAACTTTATATTTTCAATGTATTTTAGTATATTGAGTGTGTTGTCACTTGACCCATCATTTACTGCTATTATTTCAGTTATCCCCTTGATTTGTTTCAACGCATAGATTGTTTCTTCTATACTATCGCCTTCATTAAAGGCTGGTACGATAGCTGTTACATTTTCATCCATAATAAATCACCTTCATTATCCGAGTAATGCAAAGGCTCATTTATTCCCACTAAGTCTTGCAGCTTCTTAATATGTTTATAGTCTATCAATCTATCTTCTATTTTAAATTTAGCTATCAATGTGCTTCCCATTCCCTTACGATCTCTCTCTAGAAAATCAGTCATACAGTTATGTCCGCCTATCAGTATAATTTTAGCTGCTCCTTTATCGTAAGCAAGGAGCAAGGCAACATCTTCACTGGTTCCAGGCATAGCTAGCAGCTTATATTTTACATTTAATGAAGCTATTCTATCTATGCATGGACATCTGCCATCCATATAAGTATGTAATATAATTTCCTTGCTTCTAAAAATTCCTACATCTGAAACACTATCCATGTCGCCAATTAATATATCTGGTGTCCTCCCACAGCTTATTATTGTATCTGCTCCTCCATCTACACCTATAAGAATAGGATTGTTGTTATCTATAAAGCTTCTCAAGCCTAAAAGTGCATCCTTGCTCTCTGAACTTCTCACAACAACAATTGCGCATCTTCCATTTATATTGGAATTTATTTCTGGATAGCTCCCAAAATCAATTAAAGATTTTTTTTCTTTTTCTGCATACAACAATGTATTATCAATAAATTCATGAAGCAAACTATTATAATTGCTACTACATGCTAAATGTTTTTGCTGAATGTATTCAAGATTCACTGCCAAGCATGAATTGGTAAATAAGTATTTATTGTTTAAAATTAAATCCTTTCCCTTTATACGAACAAAATCGCTGTCTTTAAAGGCAGCAATATTTATATTTACATCATAAAGCTTAATGTTGTTTGTGACTAACAAGGCTGTTCCTCTGGAAAAATATCTTCCTGTCATGGATCTTCCAGTATTTACCACAGCCTTTATCCTTGAATTTATCAAAGCTTCCGCAGCGAGTATATCGATATCGTCATGCTGTATTATAGCAATATCATCCGATGTTAAATACTTTATCAGTTCCTTGGTTCTGGTGCCAATTTTGACAAAACCTTCTATATTCATTGATTTTGAACACCTCCGCCTATGATTATTATTGATGGAAAATACAAAAATAATACAAAATACAGCTTTGAATATTAATTTTTTAAATACAAAAGCTAATAAATAATAGATTATTATACTTATATAGACAATGGAGGATGATTTATTTTGAAAGAGATTGTTACAAAAGCTACAGTAGGCTTAAGAAGTAAAAAGACCCACGAGATTGTTGCTGTTTATCCCAATCTGGTTGAGGGTTTGAATCAAGAAGTGGAAAAGATGGTTAAAGATTGGTATTACGTACAGGGATGTGCAAATGAAGAAACGCTGCGTCATTGCTTTGTAGATATTCTAAGAGAAAACGAGCTGCATTAAAAAAAGGCATTGGATCTTTCAATGCCTTTTTTTAATATAATATCACTCGTTCAATGCTTCCCTGACACTCTTTACATAACGCACATTAGCAGTAACTCCATAGCTGCTCAAGCCTTGCTTAATCATTGCAGCATAGTTATCTGAATCAATAATATATATTTTTTTAAAATTTAGCTGTCCAATCAATTGGATAAAACTCTGAAGTATAGGAAGCACAAATAAAGATGCAGTAATATTTTCCGGACTGATAATGAGTATATGCTCCTTTACATTTAGTTCATGCACCGACTT
>MGOS01000030.1:24327-25082 GCA_001797185.1 Clostridiales bacterium GWB2_37_7 | reverse complement strand
CCCCTAACAACATATTAAATAGTTGCATAAATGTTGCGTTGTTAATATAATAAAACGTTATTAAAAAAACCTATTTATTTATAGAACTACTTGATTCCATAAATAAATAGGTTTTATGATACTTTAAAAAATTATAAGTTCAAAATTTAGCTAATTTTCATTTGAATTCTTAACTTATCGGCTATCATAGCAATAAACTCTGAATTTGTTGGCTTTCCCTTAACATTATGTATTGTGTACCCAAATAGTTGGTTTATTACATCTACTCTGCCTCTGCTCCAAGCTACTTCAATTGCATGCCTTATTGCTCTTTCAACTCTGCTGGGAGTCGTATTAAACTTACGTGATATTGAAGGATAAAGCTCCTTTGTGACAGCGCTTAAAAGCTCAAGGTTATTTACAACCATCGTAATCGCTTCTCTCAAATATATATAGCCTTTAATATGAGCAGGTACGCCTATTTCATGTATTATATTTGTAATAGCGCTTTCCAGCTCATGAGATGTCGGTGCTGAATTAATCATAGAGGATGAGTTAATATTTTGTATATAACTCTTTCTTTCCGGCTCATCTGTTTTAGTGCCTACGCACTCTCTTATTCTCTTTGAAAATACTTCCATATCAAAAGGTTTTACTACATAATATTCTGCACCTAATGTCAGAGCCTTTTGTGTAATTTTGTCTTGCCCCACTGCAGAAAGCACAATTATCTTTGGATACTTTGGCATGTTCATACCATTTATTCTTTCAAGTAC
>MGOS01000030.1:23725-24132 GCA_001797185.1 Clostridiales bacterium GWB2_37_7 | reverse complement strand
TATTCGACAATTCATTGTCATTTCCTTTTTTTTCTATCCAACAATCGTGCGCTATATTAATACAAAATAGAACAGCGCAAACTTACACTAGTTTACATTTTAACAATATTAATAATTCACAATAACTCAAGCTACAGCATTTCGTACGCATAATATAAATATATTTGTCACAATTATAGCAGCAATATTCGACAAATATATCAAAACTTAATTTTTATCAAAAAAAATCTGTGAAACAAATCACAGATTTAAAAAAATTTATATTTACTGACCTGACACCGCCTTCAATGAGCTTTCAAGTTGTATATCTGTTTCGTTCAGCATCCACTCTATAAATATACCATAACCTCTTGTTGGATCGTTTACAAGCACATGGGTTACTGCACCTACTACTTTGCCATCTTGTA
>MGOS01000030.1:9013-23671 GCA_001797185.1 Clostridiales bacterium GWB2_37_7 | reverse complement strand
TTTACTTTTTGGATTTCTATGTCAAATTCTTCTACTTTGTTGTCATCTATAGTAGAAAGAATCTTTGCTGGTCCTTCCTTAACCTGATAGTTTAAAGCTATTGGCATAGGAGATCTTGAATTGTTTCTATTTTTATAATTCAAATTTCCATATATACCAAAGTTTGTGTTTTTACTTATATTTCCATATGGATCATCCGTTTCATAAAAGATCCCGACGATTTCTCCCGGTACAGTTTTTCTTGCTTTTTGTACCGATGCAACTTTTGATTTCAAAATTGTTCCCTTTGATATATCTACCAATACACCTGAATCAATATCTGTGATACCATGACCAAGGGCTCCGAAGGACTTCGTTTCCGGGTCAATAAAGGTCATAGTTCCTACTCCCGCTATATTATCTCTTACCCAAAGGCCAATTCTGTATATACTGTCTTCCATGCTTTGAACAGGTTTTACATCTATTTTGAGCAGCTTTCCCTCTCTTTCAATTAGAAAGTTCAAGCTAGACTCTTTATTTTCATTAACAATAATTGTTATGTCTCTTTCTTTTTCAATTTTCTTTGAATTTATTTCCAATATAGTATCACCTATCTCAAAGCCTACATCTGCTGCTGGGCTGTGCTTCTTACCATCAGCTGTCGTAATACTGGAGAGTCCGACAACTAGCACTCCTTTTGTTTGAATTTTTACACCTATTGCTTCTCCCGATGGAATGATTTTTTTATCAGGTATCACATTTACTGTTACGCTTTTGATCGGCAGAAGATTGAGCATCTTGAGGGTTGCATTGGCACTTCCCTCTGTTTTACCTTTTATTAGTGTAAAAGAGCTAAGTGTGTTGTTGAGCTTGCTGAGATTAATATTTTCATCTTGTATATTATCCAGTACCAACTTACACAATAAGGAGTTTTCCAGCTTTTTGCTTTGCCCTTGCATAAGATTTATTTCGTTTGGATAGTTGTAAATTGTTACAAAGCTGCTTACTACAAAAAATATTGTGAACACAATGGCCAAATTTAAAATATAGAATTTGGCATTTTTTCTATGCAATAGCATCACTCTCCTATTTCCCCAGAAGAGTCGTTCCTTCATTTAATTTCTCTTAATTTAAGTTAACCTTTTTAAAAAACTATTATTCTTTAAAAACTTAACTAATACTCCAATTTTCATTAATAAAAATATCATTTGCTATGCATAATATTTATAGTTACAAATCTTTTCATGGTAGAAATTTTTAACAAAAAAAAGCAGCCAAAGCTGCTTATGTAATCATTTATTTCCGAATATGAGCTGTCGTGCGTGAGCCATAGAGGTTTCATCCTTTGGGCTTCCTCCAAGCATCCTAGCAATCTCCTCTGTACGCTCTTGCATATCTAGGGTATTGATTTTTGTAAAGGTTTTATTGCTATTAATAATCTTACTAATATAAATATGATTATCTGCAAAGCATGCAATTTGTGCCAAATGTGTAATACAAATAGTTTGTGTGTTTGTTGATATATTTTTAATTTTTTGACCTACCACTGAAGCTGTTAAGCCCCCTATACCCGCATCCACCTCATCAAATACTATGCTGGGTATTTTTTCTGCTTTTGTTATTGTATTTTTTATAGCTAGCATAACTCTTGACATTTCTCCGCCAGAAGCAATTTTATATAGCGGTTTGGGTGGTTCACCGGGATTAGGTGATAACAAAAATTCAATTTTATCTATCCCCTTGTGGCTTATAACTTCCTCATTCTTAATAATATGAACCTTGAATTCAGAACCTTTCATATTCAAGTCCTGCAGCTCCTTTTCCACTAGCCTTTCTAATTTTCTGGAAAGCTTCTCCCTTATAGTAGAAAGCTTATTTGCTTCCTCTTTATATTTAGAGCGAAGACTATCCATTTCCTTCTCCAACTCAATAGCTATTTTTTCGCTGTTTTGTAAGGTTTCATATTCCAAAGCCGTATTATTCCTATAAGCAATAATATCCTCTATGCTGCTGCCATACTTTCTTTTGAGTTTCGAAATAACATCTATTCTTTCCTCAATATAGTTAATTTCATCATCATTAAACTCAATACTTTCACTATAGCCTCTGATTTCTGTTTTAATATCCTCAAGTTGATATAATGCAGCTTCCAAAGCTTCAACGAATTCCTGCAATCTGCTGTCAATATGCTGAAGCTCTTTTAGCTTTTGTACAGAGTCCTCAAGAATATCAGCTGCACAGCTTGTACCAACATCACCCTGAAATATGTGATCATAAATCTGAGTGATGTTCTTATACAGTTTTTCTGAATTAGCAAGCAGAAGCCTCTTGCTTTTGAGCTGCTCATCTTCATTTGGTTGTAAAGCTGCCGCATCTATTTCTTCTATTTGGAATTTGTATAAATCCAATCGACGTTCTCGTTCTCCACTGTTGCCGCTGATATCCTTATATCTTGTCTCTAAGGATTTAATACTCTCCGTAATAGATTTAAGCTGCATTTTAAGAAGCTCTATATCGTGCTCACCAAAGCTATCGACAAAATCAATATGTTTATTTGCATTAAACAGAAGCTGGTGCTCGTTTTGTCCGACAATATCTATAAGACACTGTGATACTGACTTAAGCATTGTTAATGTAACCGTTTGTCCATTTATCCTACAACTAGACCTTCCAGCAGTATTTACCTCTCTTGAAATAAGCAGCGTACTATCTGCTTCTTTATCAATGCCATATTCCTCTAGCAAAGCATCTAGTTCAGCATTGTGTATAAGGTTAAATAACGCTGAAATAAGAGCTTTTTCAGCACCATGCCTAATATCCTCCTTGCTAAAACGACCTCCAGTAATAGCTTGAAGTGCATCAATAATCAAAGACTTACCTGCGCCTGTTTCACCTGTTATAATATTTAATCCCGGTGTAAAACTTATCGTTTCCTGTTCAATAATTATGAAGTTTTTTATATTAATCTCCAATATCATTGGCGTTTCACCTATCTTATCAGCTTTTTAAATTTTTCTATAACATGCTCTGTTGTTTCCACATTTCTTACTAATACAAATATTGTGTCGTCTCCTGCTATGGTTCCAACAATCTCCTGAATATCGAAGGTGTCTATAGCTTCACAGGCACCTCCTGCGGCACCGGAAAAGGTTTTCAATACTATAATATTGCCTGCACAGTCTATGCTTAGCACTGATTCAGCAAAGACCTTTACTAGTCTGTCACTTAACATTGTGTCATGCTCTCTTAGGGCTGCATACCTATACTTACCGCCTTCAGTTAAAACCTTTATCAGTCTTAGCTCCTTAATATCCCTCGACACAGTAGCCTGAGTAACATTAAAGCCACTCTTCTTCAGCTGTTCGGCAAGATCCTCTTGAGTATCGATTTCATTTTTTTCGATTATCTCTAATATTTTGGCATGTCTAGATATCTTCATTTAATTCCCTCCCCCTATTTAATTATGTCGCGTCTTTCCGACATTTTACCTCTGAGTACATCAAAAAAACTTCTGTTATTTAGTTTGACTAGGTTTGCATAATATTTTGACTGCTTAACAATAACAACATCTCCAGGTTTAATCTTTACGCCATTTTGTCCATCTACTGTCATGATAATTTCCATATTATTGTTCTTGCATATCTCTATACGCACTAAATCTTTATTAGAAACCAGTATTGATCTTGAATGCAGTGTATGTGGGCAAACTGGAGTCACGAGTAAAACCTCTACATCCGGAGAAACAATAGGTCCTCCGGCAGATAACGAGTAAGCGGTGGATCCTGTTGGGCTGCACACAATTATTCCATCACCTGAATATAGATCTACAAAACTATTGTTAATATAGATAGAATAAGAGATTAAACGAGAAAAATTGCCCTTAGCAACTACTATATCATTGAGGGCAATAAAATTCTTGGTCAACTCATCGTCATTCTCAATAAATGCTTCCAGCATCAGCCTTTTTTCAATAGTATATTCCCCCGAAATTAATTTTTCCAGAGAGTTGAACATATCTCCTACTTCAGTTTCAGTAAGGAAGCCTAAGTGTCCCATATTAATGCCAAATAGAGGCACTCCATTACAGGAAGCCTGTCTTGCAACATTTAGCAGCGTACCGTCACCACCAAGCACAATAATAATATCACTATGCTTAAAAATATATTCATCACAATAGTTTTCTTTGATTAAGGCCAACTCAGCAGAAACTCTTTCATCGAAATAAACGCTGATGTTTCTTTGTTCCAGCCAGTTAATTACTTGTTTGGTTATAAGCTGATCTTTATCTTTAACTAGATTTGTAATAATTCCAATATTCATATATTACACCGCCAAAGTCACTATTTGTTTCAAATTTTTGGTATTTTACATTAATTATAATTGTATAATAAGTGATAACATTTAGCTACAATTATTTGCATAAACATTCATTTTATACCTATAAATTGCTATTTGCACGCTCTACGGTATCTTCTATCAATTGACCAATTTCTATCGAAGCTTCAGAATTTTTTGTTTTGCTTAAGTATACCAGATACTCAATATTTCCTTCTGGACCCTTTATAGGAGAATAGGTAAGTCCTTTTATTTCAAGCTCTATTTTATTCACACAAAAGCTGAGAATGCTTTCTATAACCTCTTTATGTACATTTTTGTCTCGAACCACACCTTTTTTTCCTACTTTTTCTCGCCCTGCTTCAAACTGAGGCTTTATGAGGCATACCAGCTTACCATTTTCCTTCAATAGCTGCTTCGCAACAGGTATGACCTTTGTTATGGAAATAAAAGAAACATCCATGGTTGCAAAGTCTGCAAGCTCACCCAGCATTTCAGGTGTAACTGCTCGAATGTTAGTACGCTCCATGCAAACTACTCTGCTATCGCTGCGCAAGCTCCAAGCCAACTGCCCGTAGCCTACATCTATCGCAAAAACCTTGACTGCTCCATTTTGAAGCATACAATCAGTAAAACCACCGGTAGATGCACCTATATCAATAGTAGTAAGCCCCGACACATCAATGTCAAACTCTTTTAATGCCTTTTCTAGCTTAAGTCCTCCTCTGCTAACATAAGGGATCGGGTTGCCTTTTACCTCTATCTTGGCGCTTACACTGATCTTTGTGCCTGGCTTATCAAGCTTCTGGTTGTCTACATACACCAGACCGGCCATTATAATACTTCTTGCTCTTTCTCTGCTGCTCGCATAGCCTGACTCAGCAAGAAGAGTATCCAATCTTTCCTTTTTTGCGTCCATTGCTTGCTGCTCCCTTCGCTATTTGAGATCCTTTAACTTTTTTTCAATTCTTGCTGCAATTCCTTCCGAATGCATTTCATTTATCTTTAGCAGCTCATCAACTTCACCATGAGTAATAAACTTATCATCATATGCAATGACATTTACATGAGTCTTTATGTTTTTCTTGTTATAAAACTCTAATATTCCACTACCCAACCCGCCGGATAAAACACCATCCTCCACAGTAAATATAACTTTTTGCTTCTTTGATGTTTCAATAAGCATTTCTTCGTCCAGAGGTTTAATAAAGCGAGTGTTGATTAAGGTTAAGGAAATTCCCTTTTCCAATAGCTTTTGACAAGCTTCATAGGCAATTCTAACCATCCTGCCTTCTGCAATAATTGCAGCGTCAGCACCTTCCAAAAGAATTTCACTTTTGCCTAAGACTATAGGATTATTATATTCAACAAAATTATTTTCGTTACCTCTAGGATATCTAATCGCACAGGTCGAATCAAGCTTAAGCGTAAAGTCCAGCATTTGCTCTAATTCTCGACCATCCTTAGGACTCATAATGGTTATATTGGGCATATGCCTCAAATAAGCAATATCAAATACTCCATGATGTGTCTCGCCGTCAGCGCCAACAATTCCTGCTCTATCTATCGCAAGAGTAACCGGTAGTTTTTGCATGCATACGTCATGTACGATTTGATCATATGCTCTCTGAAGAAAGGTGGAATATACCGCAAAATATGGCTTATAACCTCCAACAGCAAGCCCTGCCGAAAAAGTGACTGCATGCTGTTCAGCGATTCCGACATCAAAAAAACGATCCTTATGTTGTGCTGCAAATTTCGATAATCCTGTTCCTTCAGGCATTGCGGCAGTTACAGCCGCAATACGTTTATCTGACCTTGCTGCCTTTGTTATCCAATCACCAAAAACACTGGAATAGCTGCGACCTTGACTGTGCTTCTTGCTGTTACCACTTTCTATGTCAAAGGGATTGACCCCATGATATTTCGAAGGTTGATTCTCTGCTTTTTCATAGCCTTTCCCTTTTTTTGTGATTACATGAATGAAGACAGGATAACCATTGTAGGATTTTGCCCTTTTCATGATATATTCAAGGTTATGAATATCATGACCATCTATTGGGCCTAAGTACTTGAAGCCTAGCTCTTCAAAAATGATACCGGGTACCAATAAGTATTTAAACCAATTTTTGAGCTTTTCAGCAGAATTAAATAAAGCATTACCTAAAAAAGGCATGTTTTTTAGGACACCACTCACACTTGCCTTTAATTTAAAGTAAGCGGGAACTGTACGAATTTTACTTAGATAATTAGCCATGCCACCTATATTATCAGAGATGGACATATTATTATCATTCAATATAACAATCAGTCTTGTAGGAAAATCTCCTGCATGATTTAAGGCTTCAAAAGCCATGCCACCTGTAAGGGAACCGTCGCCAATTACCGCAATTACATTGTAATCCTCGCCGGATAAATCTCTGCCTTTGGCTAAACCTAAGGCTGCAGAAATAGAAGTGCTGCTGTGACCTGTTTCAAAAATATCATGTTCACTTTCTGATCTTTTGGGAAAACCACTAAGACCACCCAATGTTCTGAGGGTTTTAAGATCTTCTTTTCTACCTGTCAGAAGTTTGTGTATATATGCTTGGTGTCCGACATCCCATATTATTTTGTCCTTGGGACTGTCAAAAACCTTATGCAAAGCCAGAGAGAGTTCTACAACACCCAAATTGGATGCCAAATGACCGCCTGTCTCAGATACAGTATTGATTATATATTCTCTAATCTCACCGGCTAGCTGCTGCAGCTCTTTTTCTTTTAGCTGCTTGATGTCCTTCGGTGAATTGATATTGTCCAATAAACTACTCATATTAATCCTACCTTTGATTAAATCATATCATTAATTGTGCTACTACTATTCCTAGTATTGCTCCAGCTAAAACCTCTTTAGGAGTATGTCCCAATAGCTCCTTCAAACGCTCATTTCCTAACGGCTTATGATGTGCAAAGTCATCAATGATCATATTAAGTACCTTTGCTTGATAACCCGCTGCCCTTCTCACCCCTGCTGCATCATACATTACGACAAAGGCAAAGCTTACTGCCAAAGCAAAGATCGGAGATGACCAGCCAAACAATTTGCCAATGGCTGTAGCCAAAGACATTACAAAGGACGTATGTGAGCTAGGCATACCGCCGGAGCCAACGAACCTTGTTATATCAATCTTCTTGGTTTTATGAAAAGTCAATATTATTTTTAGCAGCTGGGCAATAAACCATGCTGTAACGCAGGTAATTAACACCTTATTGCTTATTATTTCCTCAATAAAATTCAAATGTGTACCTCCTAATAATCCGATGGGCGCTTAAACATCTCTTTCGATTAAATAATTTGATAATTCCTTTAATAATAGACCTTTTGTTCCATAAATTTCAATTAAGCTCTGAGCCTCTTCTATTATGGTGTGTGCCATTTGCTTTGACTTCTCAAGTCCATAGCAGCTTACAAAGGTAGCTTTATTATTGTTTATATCACTGCCTGTTTTTTTACCCAGCTTTTCAATAGAGCCTTCTACATCTAATATATCATCTGATATTTGAAATGCCAAGCCAATTAGCTGACCATATCTCTCCAAACGCAGCACATCCTCTTCAGACCCACCTGCTATCAGAGAGCCCACCACAAGGGGTGCTTTGATCATGGCTCCTGTCTTTTTATCATGCATGCTATTTAATACTTCAAGGTCTATTTGCTTATTCTCATAATAAAGGTCAATACACTGACCACCTATCATTCCATGTACGCCTGAGGCTTTGCTTAAATATGCTGCCGCCTTTATATATTCTAGACTTGGTTTTTTGATCAGTGTATCATGAATAATCTCAAAAGCTTTGTTAAGCAGCGCATCTCCTGCTAATATTGCATAGCCTTCACCAAAAACCTTGTGATTGGTAAGCTTACCTCTTCTATAATCATCATTATCCATAGCTGGCAAATCATCATGAATTAAAGAATAAGTATGTATCATTTCAATACTGCAAGCAAAGGGAAGAACATTTTCGATATCACCGTCAAAAAGTTCACAAGCCATCATTGCCAATATAGGTCGCAGCCTTTTGCCCCCTGCCAGCAAACTATATTTCATTGCTTCATATATGACAGGTATTGCTGCTTGACCTTCTATTAGAGACTCAAGCTGTGTTTCCACTATTTTTTTATTTTTATCAAGATATTCCTTAAGTATCATTCTATGCCTCCTAGATTTGGCTAACTAAAAACTCCTCAACAATATCCTGTTCCTTGTTAACAATAGCAAGTACTTTACCTTCTGCTTCTTCAAGCATGCTTGAACAATTCTTCGCTAAGGCAACCCCTTCTTGATATATTTCTATTGATTCATCTAGAGATACATTCCCTGATTCTAATTTTTTCACGATTTCTTCCAATCTGGACAGAGCTTCTTCAAAATTCAACTTATTATTCATTAAACCTCACACCCTTATATATTAATTAAACTGTTTATTTCTGCCACTATATTTCCGTCCTTGAATTGTACTTCTATTTTATCCGCTACTGCTAATTGCTTGACAGAGGTTACAATCTTGCCTTTTTTGCTTGTATAGGAGTACCCTCTCAAAAGCACAGAGGCTGGATTTAGTATGTCTAGTTTTTCTATATTATTAATCAGTTTATTTTTATTGCTGTTTATGATCTGCATCATGCTATAGTTCATGCTTTTATTGCACATATCAACAGTCTGCATTAAGTTATGTATTCTTTGCTCAATTTGTCGGAATGCATTTCCTTTTGATATATACTCTATTTTAGTACGCTTTTCCTGCAAAAATCTATTCATAGAATTGTTCAGCATATACTGAGATTGATTCAACCTGGCCGCCAAGGCTTGTTTGTCAAGCACTACCAGCTCAGCAGCTGCAGAGGGAGTAGCCGCCCGCAAATCTGCCACAAAATCAGCTATTGTAAAATCAGTTTCATGACCTACTGCTGAAACAATTGGAATTTTCGAATGAACTATCGCATTTGCCGTTACTTCTTCATTAAATGCCCAAAGCTCCTCTATGGAGCCGCCACCTCTACCTATTATAATGACATCAGCATTGTTATGTATATTAAAGTATTCGATGCCTTGCGCTATTTCCTTAGCAGCACCTTCACCCTGCACCTGCACAGGATAAAGAATGATATTTACCATGGTGTTACGTCTTCGAATAATTGAAATAATATCTCTTACCGCAGCCCCAGTACCTGAGGTAACTATACCAACAGTTTTAGGTAAAAAAGGCAATGGTTTTTTAGTTGCCTCTTCAAAATATCCAAGGGCTGCAAGCTTAACCTTTAACTGCTCATATGCTTTATAAAGCGCTCCTATCCCTTCTGGTATCATATCTGTAGCATATAGCTGATAATTGCCGTCTCTCTCATATACGGATAAATACCCTTGAATTACAACAGCCATGCCGTCCTCAGGCATAAATTTAAGCTTACCCGCACTCCCCTTAAACATGACGCACTTCATTTTACTGTCATGGTCCTTCAATGTGAAATATGCATGCCCTGAGGAATGCAGCTTATAGTTTGATATTTCACCTTTTATATATAAATTAGACAATATCACGTCATTATCTAATATATTTTTTATATAATGGTTAATTTCTTTTACAGTAAAAATTTTAGTGCTGCCCATTGAGACCTCCAAAATTTTGATATGCCCTTTTGGCATAGATTGCTGCTCCTACTGCGTTGTCTGAGGAATATTGAGGCTTCGAAATGTTGATATGTATCCCTAAGCCTTTCAGTTTCTCAGAGTCTTGAAGTATTTTGCTTATAATTGAGTTGGAAGCAACGCCTCCGACCATTAATACATCCTTTATTTTAGTATGACTGCTGGCGTTAAAGATCGTTTTTTCTATGGCTTTTGATATATTTAAAAATACAGAAACAGCAATTTGAGCTTTGAAGGCTTCGTCGACAGCTGTTTCTTTTTGAATAAGCCTTTGCACATGGCTTTCCGGTCCAGAAAAGCTTAATACAGTATTCCTAACGGATATGGGCAATTCTATGCTGTTTGCTTTAAAAGCACTGCAAAGTTTGTCCATTTCTTTCCCACAGGGAAACTTTACACCCAAGGAGACGCCCACTCGATCTATATATTGCCCCGCATTTAAGTCTTCTGTGCCACCAATAATTTCCACTGCTTGATTTTTATCATCTACCTTCAGCAGCTCTGTTGTACCCCCGGATATGTGATATACCAAATAGTTGTCTGCATATTGTTTGTTTATGGACCAAGCACCGGCAATAATATGTCCTTGTTGATGTGAACACTCTATAATAGGTACTTTAATACAGCTGGATATAACCTTTGCCAGGTTATGTCCAGAAGTAAAAACAGGCATATAAGAGCCTTCCACAAGCCTTGGTTTTGTACTGACTCCAATACAAGCAATTTGTTTGGAATCAACTGAATCCATCGCTTCAGCACAAAGCTTAGGTAGATTGTTGGAATGTTGAAAGACCGACTCTGACTGTCTTAGCCCTTTACTATTAGTAGCTACCTCCAACAGCTTTCTACCATCATATATTATGTTATCAAAGATATCTACAACAGCAATTGAGCTTGTATAACAGCTTGTATCAATTCCTAAAAAGTACATGTTATATACCTTGCTCGTCTTTGCCCCTAATGATCTTACCAAGTACTCCGTTTACAAAGCTGCCTGATTCGTCTGTGCTGAATTTTTTGGCAAGCTCTATGGCTTCATTTGCTGCAACACTATCCGGCACATCCTTTGTAAACACTATTTCATAGATGGCAAGCCTCAGTATTGCCAAATCAACCTTTGCTATTCTCTCTTTTTTCCAACCTGTTGTATGAAGCTCTATAAGCTTATCGATTTCATCTATATGCTGTAATGTTCCCTTTGTTATTTCTACAGCATAATCCTTAGAACTTTTATTTATTATAGCCTCGTCATCATATTTGTGCTCTTCCATATGCAGCAGGAATTCCTCAAATTGTTTATCTGTATCATCTGATTTATTAAAGTCCATGCTGAATAAGAATTGTATGGTATATTCTCTAGCTACTCTTCTACTCATAAATCCTCCTTATTAACTCAGTAAAGCTTAGTTTGTGTTTTTGCTCAGGAAGCTTTAGCTGACATAGCGCAAATTTACACAAAGTTAGCTTTGCTGTGTTTTTTCATTAGCTTCACAGCAACCTTTACTGTATTTTTCCTATAGCTCTTCATTTGTAGTATTGCCAAAATAAACACTATAATCAACAAAATTTAAACTAACCCCCTGAGTGATCAGAGGGTTAGTAGAATTATTTCTTTATTTCTGTTCCTTTGGTTCTTTGATTTCCTTAACTTCCTTTGGTTCTTTGATTTCCTTGACTTCCTTCTCTATATGAACACCTTGTATATGTATATTTACCTCTACTACATTCAACCCAGTCATTGTTTCAACGGCCTTCTTTACATTTTCTTGAATCTGCCATGAAACATCAGGTATCCTAACTCCATATTCCACTATAACATATAAATCAACCGCTGCTTCTTTTTCGCCAACTTCAACCTTAACACCCTTGGAAGGATTTTTTTTGCCTAGTATTTCAGTTATGCTGTCTGCAATCCCGCCGCTCATTGCAATTACACCCTTCACTTCCTTGGCTGCCAACTCGGCTATTAAAGCAACTACATCATCAGCAATTTTTACAACTCCATAATTGTCGATTTTAATTTCTTTTTCCATGTTTACACCCCCTAGTGGTTTTAAATATTTACCTGAAACCATTATAGCAAATTGAATTCATATTTACAAACATATATGGTTATTTTATGAAAGAGGCAGGTAAATACCTATAAGTAGCTTATTATTAATTTGTATTATATGTAAAATACACGATATTATCAGGATATCACTAATTCTTCTTCATTATTTTAATATTTTCCGGACTAAACTTTGTTTTTCTGATCAGTATATCCTGTATTTTGGCAACGTCACCAGATGTGAGCTCCTTTGTTTCAACTAATACTGTTGCAGAGTCGTCAGTTAGAAAAACCAAAGAATCACTAAAGCCTAAAGAAATAACTAATTGTTCTATGATCATTTCTTTCTCTGTAAGAGCCAAAACCTTTACAATCTCCTGTTGTGCTAAATTCTTAAATGTCTTTTCTGTATTTTGGTTACTTATAACCTCTTGCCACATTTCAACTTCCTTACTTCTGTTTTTATCTCTTTCCATTCTATATTCGCTAAAGAAAGTAGCTGCCGCTCTGCTTGTTGCCTCCACTGCCGATGGATTTTGCTCTACAACTTCAGCTGTTTGACTGTCTACAGCTATAGCCTCCCCAATTGCCTCTGTCGGCATAGCATCCAGTGTATCAATTTCATTTAACTCTGCAGCTTGATTTTCTATTTCCAAGTCATAGTTAACACCTATATAATTGTCTGTTGTGAACATATTGTAGGCGTATCCTACTACGAATAAAAGCAGTATCATTGAACATATTACTATATTTTTTCTTTTAAATTGCATTTTGTTACCCCCTTGAACTTATATTGTTACTTGTTGCTTTCAAATACTGATACTCTGTAAGCAGGTACATCCAAAACTGTTTGCACTGCTTCTGTAAGCTGTAATTTGACCTTTGGATCCTTCGCCCCCTCTGCTACAATAATTACACCTTTTATATCAGGATTAATTTCCTTAAGCACCAGTGGCTTTGAGGTTCCCCCTTGGTCATTCATAAAAACTACCTGATCTGTAGTATTTTTCTCATTTATATTCCTTGTGCCACCTTCTACATCTTTCTCATCCGTAGTTTTGTCAGTAATTGATTCATCCTTAGCAGGTATTATTTCAGTGCCAGTTTTTAAGGTGATCATTACAGAAACCTTTCCTGCATCTTGTATCTCAGTAAGAATATCAGTCAACCTTTTCTCCAGCTCTGATACGTATTCTGACTTGCTTGAGTCATTTTGCATCTCTGCGATATTTGTTTGGGTATCATCCGGAAGCAAAGCTCCTCCAAGGTTCAAGTCCTTATAAAAGTCAGAAACCAAAATAAACCCAATTCCTACAGCTAGTATAACGATAAGGTTGATAGCAAGCTTGGAATTTAAATTTAGCTTCTTTAGATTGAATTGTTTGAGCTGTTCTTTTAATTTAGAGAATAAATCCATAGTACTTTCCCCCTTTTTACTCTTGTATCTGCACAAATATTTCCGTATCCTTAAGGCCAAGCGCATCACTTATATCCGTACTGAGGTCTTGGCTTAAAAACCTGTTATTCCAATTATATTCGTCTTGCTTTTTATTAATTACAGTTTCTGTATTAATTTTTACAGGCTCAATAGCGGAAGCTTGCAGCACTTTGCCATTGCCCATTTCTACAAAAACCTGTATAGCCTTTATGCTGCCAAACTCCGTCTCATTGATATCATTTTCAATATCAACATTTACACGTACCTTACTGTTTTCAAATTCTTTACGAGATCTGACAATCTCGGATATTTTATCTGACAGCTTTTCTTTATATATATTCAAAGCTGTATTGTTCTGGAAAATCTCAATACTTCTACTATTGTTTTCTTCTGAGCTCTCAATATAAGCTGTTGCCAGGGTCATGGTGCTTTGAAACCGATTACCGAAATCCTTTAACGTTAGAAAAGGATTTATAATCACAAGAATTATCAGCAGACCAATTATTACCTTGGCAAACTTTTTCATATCATTATTAGGTAACAAAATATCCAACAGCATCGTAAAAATGATTACTACTGTTATATTCGTAATCCAACTTTTCAAAAATTCCATCATTTCACCTACCTCAACATAACAGTCATATTTCCTACACTCATAATGACCGTAATGAAAACGAAGAATAATACTCCTACTGATACAACAGCTGAAAATATAATTAATAGGGAATTGCTCATATCATTCAAACATTTAACAATTTGATTGTCCAAGATAGGCTCTATTAGTGCACTGGTTATTTTGTATATTGCAATAATTGATAATATTTTTATTAAGGGAAAAAGACTAATCATCAATAACACAACCAAGCCTGCCACCCCTATACCGTTTTTAATAAGCATAGAGCAGCTGACCACAGTGTCAAAGGCATCATTCAAAAACTTACCTACAATGGGTACAAATTTGTCCATGGCAAATTTGGCAGTCTTAATTGATAAGCCATCCAAAGATGAGGATGCAACGCCTTGAACTGAAATCACTCCCAAAAATATCGTAAGCATAACTCCAAGCACTCCTATTGCAGTCTGTCTAAGCAAAGAAGCCAGCTTGTTAACCTGTATGCCCTCTGTAAGGTTGTTTAACAAAGACAATACTGCAGAAAAATACACCAAGG
>MGOS01000030.1:5369-9001 GCA_001797185.1 Clostridiales bacterium GWB2_37_7 | reverse complement strand
AAACTGCCGAAGAGGTGATTGCACCCACAGAAACCAATAATGCAATCATTGTAGGAAACAATGCCTGCGTATAATTTACCATTGTATCAATTGCCTGAGATCCAAGGGTCATTGCAGTATAAAAGCTCTTTATGGCTATTATGACTATCAATATATAACTTGCGTTATATGCCAGTTTTCCCACATTGCTGCCATCAAAGGCTCCGTGCAGATTTTGCAAAATAGCACAAAAAACTGCCAACACCAAAATTTGGCCCATTACATTGAAGTTTACAACTACTTCCTTAATCAGAATCTTGCCCAGACCTAGTATTAATTTCTCCACATTTACAATTGGATCTCCCTTGAGAAGCCCCAATATCATCTCCTTGATATCCAGTCTTGGCATTGCTCCATCAGACTGCTTATTAACTTGGTCAGCAAAGCTTTGAATTTCACTTATATCCAGGGTATCAAGCTGATCCTTAATAATCTTATTTGTGTCGTCTGCAAAAACATAAAATGACATAAGGAATATAAAAATCAAGGTAAAAAGTACTGTTATTTTTGCTTTCTTTTTTCTCATGTTTATCCCACCTTGTTTCACATTGGATTATTATACGATGAGTTGTGTTATAACGTCCATCAAGGCTGCCAAAATAGGAATAGCCATTATCATGATAAGCACCTTACCTCCAAACTCAATTTTGGAAGCAATGGAGCTTTCTCCTGCATCCTTGCATACCTGTGCTCCAAACTCAGTAATATAGGCTATGGCTATAACTTTTAATATTGTGGTGAAGTATATCAAGTCTATGTTCGTTTTACTAGCAAAGTACTTTAGAACAGCCAAAACTGAATTCAGCTTGGTAATTACAAATACAAATATGATCAATCCTGTTACAATGCTTATCTGAAGTGCTATTTCCGGCTTTTCCTCTCGCAAAATAACTGCCAGTATAGTTGCAATGATTCCTATTCCGACAATTTTCAATATGTCCATAACATCACCTACAATTGAAACATTGTTCTTACAGTGTCAAACAACTTGGAAATCAACCCTATTATCATCAATAAAACAACTACTGTACCAGCCAGCGTAGTCATCATTGCAATATCATCTCTGCCTGATTGTGTTAAAACCCTGTGTAGCACCGCTACAATTATTCCTATTGCTGCAATCTTGAATATTAAATTTACATCCATTTTAAACCCTCCCATATTACTCATTCATTTGTTTTACTGTACAAGCATATTACACAAGAAGAATAAATATGACTACCCCCGATAAAAACCCAAGACTTTTATACATCTTTTCATTTTTTCTTCGAGCTTCTTCAGCCATCTCTTCATGCTGCTTCAGCTGAATATAAAAAAGCCCAAAGTGCTTTTTCTGATCCTCCCTATCCGAGCTGCCTAGTACCTTGCCAAAATCCTCTATTAGCTCTTTGTCTGCGATATCAAGGTTGGTGCCCTGAAGAAGCTTATCTAAACCCTTACTCCATGAAGTTCCAAAGCTATTGCTGCAGCCAATTTGTAAGTCTTCTGATACCATGCTATAGAATAGCTTCAATGCTCCTTCCAGTTTTGTTGATATGTTATGAAAAGCTTGGGGCAAAGGAGTGCAGCCATAGATGATTTCTGTTTCAAGCATTTGAACAGAAGCCCTGAATCTTCTAATGTCCTTTGGTCTCTGCCCAAACTTGTTAGCTGCTGCAATCCCCATCAGTCCACAAGCGGTTAAAATCAATAGCCCACCAATTATTTTTAGCATCATTGCAGTTTCTCCTTTGTGAGAGTATTCTTTAACGCTTTGTAATCGGCATCCAGCACCGCTTCAATCGTTCCGACTCCCAGTCTTCGGCTCATTATTATGTATCTCTCAAATAAATATTTATGCAGATTATCCAATGCAGGCTTGCGCAAAAAATCCCCTATATCACTGCCATGGATCGTAGTGATAATTTTGACTCCTGCATTTATTGCATCCAAAACAGCACCAGCATCCTCGCTTCTACCTATTTCATCTGTAGCTATGATTTCCGGCGACATCGAGCGTATCATTATTTGTATCCCCTCTGCCTTTGGGCAGCCATCTAGCACATCCGTCCTTATTCCTACATCATTTTTGGGTAATCCTAAGCTGCATGCTGCAATTTCATTTCGCTCATCAATCAAACCTATTTTTCTCCCTTTATAGCCCATAGCCGGAATACCACTGCTAATCTGCCTTATCAAATCACGCAAAATAGTAGTCTTGCCGCATTGTGGCGGTGAAATAATAAGGGTATTGTATATGGAATGGTCCGAGCTCAAAATATAATTTAACACCTTATCAGCAGCTCCCAGCACCTGTCTTGCCACTCTATAATTAACAAAAGAAATATCTCTCATGGTCCTGACCTTGCCATTTTCCAACACAACCTTACCGCAAATACCAACCCTGTGTCCGCCATCAATCGTTACAAAGCCGTTTCGGATGTCATCCTCAAAGGAATACATGGAGAAATTTGTAACTAGACTAACTGCATTCTTGATATCCGCTATGCTGCATATATAGGCGTTTTTTTCATCGAACACCAACCTTCCGTTTTTATCCAATAGGTACTCCTTACCACCCCCATACAGAATAAGCGGCTTCCCTAGTCTAAGTCTAATTTCCTCTATACTATCCAAAATCAAGGCTGGCAGCTTTTCGATCATTTCATTGATATCCTTGGGCATAAACTTTAGCACTTCATATATTTTATAATTATTCATTTTCATTACCTACCTTGTACAACTTAGTTATATAATCTTATGGGCAATACAGATACAATATGACATATATTTAGGACAAAAAAATAGCCGTCTCAATGACGGCTATGGGAAATAAAAAAGCTCCGGTATAAACCGGAGCTTTAAATACTAAAGTGAATTATTCGTGATCGTGTCCACAGCTGCAATCGCCGTCACAATCGTAGTCTAATTCATACTCTATTGGCTCATGGCAGTTAGGGCAAACTACATTCTCACCATTTTCCAATAATTCTTCGTCAAGATAAACGTACTCATGGCAATGTGGGCATTCAACTTCGATGTAGTCATAGTCTTCTTCATCTTCGAAATCTTCTAAGTCCTCGTCTTCACCATAAAGCTCATCTTCAACGTTTGAAAGGTCCTCATCAAGAGCCTCAATATACTCATCCATTTCTACCTGAGCATCATTTAACTCATTGATAGCATCAGCGAAATCTGACAATACCTCTAGTATATTCACCATTAGCTTGCCATTATCTGAATTCGCATCGATTTTCATGCCTTCAGCAAGACCTCTTAAGTATGCTATTCTTTCATATAAGTATTCCATCATTACTCCTCCTTGTCTTTTGTGTTTTTTGTTTTGTCTCAATACCTTTTATTTTATCCAATTTAGCAATGGATATTCACTAAGCTCTTTCCATGTATGTACCAGTTCTTGTATCTACTCTTATTCTGTCACCTTGGTTAACAAACAATGGTACGTTAACAGTTGCACCAGTTTCAAGAGTAGCTGGTTTTGTAGCACCTTGAGCTGTATCGCCCTTAATGCCTGGCTCAGTAAATGTGATTTCCAATTCTACAAAGTTGTCCGGCTCTACTGAGAAAGCTTCACCTTTGTGGAATTGAATAAA
>MGOS01000030.1:2105-5358 GCA_001797185.1 Clostridiales bacterium GWB2_37_7 | reverse complement strand
GGGATTTGCTCATAGCTTTCATTGTCCATGAAGTAGTATAAACCATTGTCTTCATACAGATATTGCATTGTTTTACGCTCAATGTGTGCCTTAGGGAACTTGTCTGTTGGGTTAAATGATCTTTCAACAACAGCTCCTGATTTGATATTCTTTATCTTTGTTCTAACAAAAGCTGCACCCTTACCTGGCTTAACGTGCTGGAAATCTATAATTGTAAATATATTTCCGTCCATTTCGAAGGTCACACCTTTTCTAAATTCACCTGCTGATACCATTAAAAAGATCCCTCCATTTATTCTCTTTGTTTTTTAGTATTTGTTGTCTGTATTAAAACTATTTATATTAGCTAAAATTAAAGCTCAATTAAATGCTTTGGTGATTTGCTAAGAACTCTGTTTCCTTCTTCTGTAATCAGCACCAAATCTTCTATCCTTACTCCGCCATACTCGGCTATGTAGATACCCGGTTCATCCGTAACAACCATGTTTGCTTCAAGAACTCTCTCGCCTAAGGGTGATAATCTAGGTTCTTCATGAACTGCTAGTCCAACTCCATGACCCAAGCCGTGCCCAAAATTTTCTCCATAGCCTGCTGCTGTTATAATGTCCCTTGCAATTTTGTCTACTTCCTTGCCTAATATTCCTGGCTTAATTTGTTCTAGAGCCTTTTGCTGTGCCTCCAGAACTGTATTGTATATTTTCTTTTGCTTTTCATCTGCTTTACCAACAAATACCGTTCTTGTCATATCAGAACAATATCCATTATATACACAACCAAAGTCTAGAGTCAAGAACTCTCCATTATTTATTACCTTTTGGGAGAAAACTCCATGTGGCAAAGAGGATCTAACACCGGAAGCAACGATGGAGTCAAAGGACATTTCTGCAGCTCCATGCTTTTTGCAGAAATATTCAAGCTCTACTGCTACCTCTACTTCTCTTATCCCTGGCTTAATAAAGCTTAGGATGTGTGTAAAGGCATCATCAGCAATAGCTGCAGCCTTTGCAATATTCTCAATTTCCTCAGCATCCTTGTAAAGTCTCAATTCATCCATAATGCCCTTTAGAGGCAGAAGCTCTACATTGTCCAAGCTGCTTTTCAAGTTTTCATAAAAAGCAACTGTCATAGTGCCTTCTTCTATGCCCAAGGTTTTAACATTGCTGTTAGATAGGGTTTCCTTAAGCTGACAAATAAGTGAACTGCCATGTATAATCACCTCAAAGCCGACACACTGCTGCTGCGCTTGATCCCTATATCTAAAATCTGTAACAAAATATGCTTTGTCTGCCGTTACGATTACATATCCGGTTGAACCGGTGAAGCCGCTGATGTATCTTCTGTTTTCCTTTGAATAGATAAATGCTGCTGATAAATTGTTGGCAGCCAACTTTTCTCTTAAAACGGCTAATCTTTTTTCCAAACTAATTAACCCCTTTCAAATATTGATTCAATGCCTCCAAGGCATATATATATCCTTGGTAGCCCAAACCGCTTATTAGTCCTAAGCATACTTCGCTTATAACTGATTTTCTTCTAAATTGTTCTCTTTTATAAATATTTGAAATATGTACTTCTATAACAGGTAAATTTACTGCTTCTATAGCATCTCTTATAGCATAACTATAATGAGTATAAGCACCAGGGTTGATAATGATTCCTGAATACACTCCGAAAGCATTTTGAATACAGTTTATCATTTCACCTTCTATATTCGACTGAAAAAAATCAACTTCTTGATGGTTCTTTCCTGCGGCTTTTGAAATTTCCTGATTTATTTCTTGCAAGGTTTTTACACCATACATAGATGTATCTCTAATCCCCAGCATATTTAAATTAGGACCATTAATCACTAGTATTTTTGACATTTGATTACCTCTTTGTTCGTTTAACATCATAATAATAATATCATATATTTTCCAATGTGAATAGACAATCCTCTTTAATTTTGTTATAAATGCCCATTAATTTGACAGCATCCTCCGCCATAGTACCTGCTGTTTCTGCGATAAGTGTGCCCTCTATTTTGTATTCAATCAAGCACTCTGCCAAATATTCAAAATCAGGACCAAATTGTCTGTCATCATAGGTCCAGTGCTTCTTCTCGCCGCCCTTTTCTGTAAATTCAATTCTGCTGTAGTGCATGTGCAGCAATCTGCCGCGCTTATCACCCAGCCTATCCAGTATTTGCTCAAATATTCTTCTAAAGTCCTCTTTGCTGTTCAAAGCTCCATTGTTTACAGCATGTAAATGTCCAAAATCTATAGTAGGTATTAAAATATCATCTATCGAGCATATCTCAAGGATTTCATGCAAGGAGCCTATTTGATTTTTCTTACCCATGGTTTCAGGACAAATATGTACCTTAGAACCCATTATCTTTAACTTCTCAATTATATTAAATAGGTTATTATAAGCTCTTTCAAAGGCTTCTTTGCGATCTGCTTTGCTCGGTGAACCGATATGCACCACAACCCTATCAGCTTGCAGGTGTTCTGCAGCCTCAACCGTATCTAATATATACTTTTCAGATTTCCGTATCGCCTCTGGATCCATAGACGCCAAATTAATAAAATAAGGAGCATGTACACTTAATCTTATGTTATGCTCCTTAGCAATATCTCCAAGTTTTTGTGCTGTTTCAGGACCAAATCTAATCCCTCTTGTACAAGAATACTCATAGGCATTAAGACCCATTGCCTTTAGCCAAGCAGGCATTTGCAGTGAGCTTTTATAACCCTGCTGATAAAAAATTTCCGAATTTCCGGAAGGACCAAACAATAGCATAATTACTCCTTAAAATAGTCGTTTGACTATTTCATCTATGGTTTGCTGTATATCAAGATTATCTGTATGGATAATGATATCTGCTTTACTGTATGTAGCATATCTAGATTCCAACAGTTCCTTCATTTTCACTTCATCAATAGCATTTCCAACTAAGGGACGAAACTTACCTGCTAAGTTTTTAATTATTTTTTGCAGTGGTGCATCAAGGAAAACAGTGACGCCAATACTTTTTAAAGTATCTAAATTGTTATAATGCATGACAGCTCCACCACCTACAGAGATCACATAGCCATCTATCCCTTGCATGCTCTCAATAGCCTGCTTTTCAAGCTCTCTGAAGGCTGCTTCTCCATAGCTGCTGAAAATCTCCTTGATGGTGATGTTCTGCTCTTTCTCTATCATTTCATCACAATCTATTAACTTCAAATTCTTTTGCTGCGCCAATGCTTTCCCTATTGTTGTTTTT
>MGOS01000030.1:225-2080 GCA_001797185.1 Clostridiales bacterium GWB2_37_7 | reverse complement strand
CCTTAATAATAGCAGTCTCTACATCTACTTCAAACTGCTGCTCCAATTCTTTTACCTTAGTGTAAAGCTCTCCGGCTTCTGTTACTACATATTTTGCAGGCAGATCGTTCAATGCAATAGCCATGATATCTAATCTACACTTCTCACAGGTACATATATTCATAATATTTAATAGGGAGTCAATTTTCTTGTTTACAACATCTTCCATAAAATTTTTTAATTTATACATTGTATATCCCTCCTATATTCTGTTTCTAAAAATCAGAAATTTGATTTATGCTTTGAGGCTATAGTTTGTCCAAAAAAACTTTGGGATTAAAAAGGATTCTCTTTGCCATAGACCCCTTTCATAGGCCACTCCGCACGGTCACCCTCCTGTACAAAGGGCTTCGGAATAGAATAAAAATCCAGTGCCATATCACAGTTTAATAGATTATCCGTGCTGCTAGAAATATTTAATTCTCTAAGAATAATACTTTTATTTTCCTGTTCAATATCTCCTAAAAAACTATATATTTGGCTGTAGCTTCCTTTGAATGAAAGAACTGCTGTCATTTTTTCCACCAGCATAGACTCTTCTTCCTTAGTTGTCATGTTCTCTTTCTCTTTGTTGCCAGTTGTCATGTCACCATACAATTCCTTGACCAAATCTTCTAATTCACTCTCTTGCAGCTCCTGCTCCTTCTCAGTGGACTTTAAATCGTAAGGGGTCGGCAATGAAAAGTTTATTGAAACTATTTTAATATTAGATTTTTTTAGCTTTTCATCCAGTAACAATATAATGTTTTCTTGAATAATATCTGGATAATACTTTCTCAATAACGCCTCTGTCTTTGCATTTAGCAGCCTGTTTTCCTTATACAAAGGATTATCAAGATCTGCCTTAGCCTTTATATCCTCTATCAAAACACTGTATTCCTTTGCTTGCTTTTCAAGATTACGCACCATATCCAGCTGTGGTTTGATAACTACGTAGTAAAGTGTAGCTGCCACCAAAAATAAAACAGCGATTGTGAGTAGTGTTTTTTCTCTTCTTGTCAGTTTTAGCTTCACTCAATGCTCACATCCTTTAAGCTGCAGTTTATTTTTGCTATATAGTTTGCTTCTGCATTTACTATACTTACATGAACCATATCAAATATATTAAGCTCTCTTAAATTATGTTCTATTTCAGCCACAGGCACCAAATCCTTTATTGAATAATTCAACTCCATATCTTTATTGATGATTGTCATACTTAACAGATAAGAGTCCTGAGGCATAACAGAGGACAGCTTATCCAACAGACTTGTATTCACAACAGCTTGTGCATTTAATATCTTATCAATTTTAGACACTATGCCGTAATATTTGTTAATAATCTCTGTCTCATTTTTTGTTTCTTCATATTTGTTTAGCAGCTCTTTTGTTTTCTCTGAATTTAAATAGCTTTCAACCATATTAATTTCACTATTGTATCGCTCTATCTGATACAAATTCAATGCAATAAAAGAAAATACACCTATTAAAAGCAAAGTACTTACTGAAATGATATAAATTCTTTTTTGACGTCTGTTTCGCTTTTCTAATAGATAAGGCGAAAAAAAGTTGAAGTCCTTCATATATCAATAACCTACTTTCTTATAATTGCACCTATTGCATTCAGATAATATTCCAAGTTAACATCTGTAATATGTTTGTTTAGAATAACACTGCTTAGAGTTTGTATTTGCTTTGTAGGCATGTTGGTAACATTTTCTATATATTCTGCAATGCCTCTCAGGTTTGAGGTCCCGCCATACAGAAATATTTCATCAATATTGTTGTTGGCATTTCTAGTTTTGTAAAATTGAAATACTCTTTGAATTTCCTCTAT
>MGOS01000030.1:0-189 GCA_001797185.1 Clostridiales bacterium GWB2_37_7 | reverse complement strand
TGTCTCATCTTCTCTATATGCTTCTATGCTTCTTAAATCGGCTTGTAATAACTTTTTCTTTTCAGCCTCCTGAAAGGTTATATTAAATGCTGCAGCAATTGCAGTGGTCAGCTCACTGCCGCCTGTTGGTATAAGGCGACTAAATTGAAATAATCCCTTTGACAATATACAAATATTTGTACTACTGCT
>MGOS01000029.1:14687-14829 GCA_001797185.1 Clostridiales bacterium GWB2_37_7 | reverse complement strand
AGCACAGCAGCAATTAATGACAGTTTTATAAAATCAAATTTTAGTGTAAGCATTATAAAACCAACCTTTTTCGAAGCATATTGCTCCATAAATCTACGGCTGAGACTATAACAATCAAAAAGAACATAAATGTCCAAACCTC
>MGOS01000029.1:8427-14680 GCA_001797185.1 Clostridiales bacterium GWB2_37_7 | reverse complement strand
CTCAACTCTGACAAAGAAAGCTGAATCTGATAGCCTAAGCCGCCCAAGCCTACAAAACCCATAATAGCGGAAGATCGTATAGCACATTCAAATCTATACATTGAATAGCTCAACATATTGGATGCAGTCATTGGCAGATAGGCATACAGCATTAGCTGAAGCTTTGATGCACCAGAAGCTTTAAGGGCATTCACAGGCTCTTGAGGTACATCGTTAAGTATATCGGCAAAAACTCTTCCTAAGGCACCTCCGTAGGCTATTGCCAGTGCAAATATGGCAGAAAAGGGTGTAAGTCCAATAGCTGCAACAAAAATCCAAGCCCAAACAAGCTCGTGGATAGCACGCATAAAACCCAATATTCCTCTAAATAATCCAAAGGACAGCCAAGAGCCAAAGCTACTTTTTGCAAGGATACCTGAAGCCAGGATACCCAATACAAAAGCTATGAAAAGTGCAAGACTGATTCCTGCAACAGCATAAGCTAAGGTAATCCACGCAGATTTCAAGGCCAGGAGAAGAATATTAATGGATAAATCCGGTTGGAACAGCGATTTTGTTATTTGCAATATGGTAGCACCACCACCAGAATGGATTAGGTCTTTATTCCATTGGATGGAGGTCAAGCTGAATATAAATGCAACTATTAAAATAAGTGATAGAAGACTTCTTTTATTCATGATGAGCTACTTCCTCTAAGCTATATAGGGAGGATAAAAGCTCCTCAGTTACCTTTTCAACAGGGAAATCAAAATAAATCTTTCCCTGCTTCAAGGCTATAATTCTATTAAAATACTTTTTAGCATACTCTACGGAATGGAGGCTGGCAATGACAGTCTGGTTTTCCTCCGAAGCAAGCTTTGTGAGGGTATAGAGTATATCCTCTGCTCTTACAGGGTCTAGAGAAGCTACTGGTTCATCTGCCAGAACAGCTTGAGGTTTTTGCACCAACAGCCTTGCCAATGCAACCCTTTGCTGTTCTCCCCCTGACAGATTGCTTGTTCTTTTATAAAGCTTATCCTTGAGTCCGACCTTTTCCAAGGCTTTTTCTGCTGCTTTGCTATCTTGCGGGATAATCAAAGAAAAAAGAGCCTTGAAAAAGCCCCAATCCTTCAGTTTACCGGCTAGTACATTATGAATAACAGCAAGCTGTCCTACCAAATCAAATTGCTGTCTGATGATTCCAACTTTATCTGCAAATTGCTTTGCACTTTTATAAGAATTTAGTTCAATGCCGTCAACAAAAACCTCGCCATTATCAGGCTGAACAGTGTTTGCCAGTATGTTAAGCAGAGTGGTCTTGCCTGCACCGCTTGGACCGATAAGAGCGATCATTTCACTTTTCTCTACAACTAATGAAAGGGAAGACAATGCTCTCGTCTCCCCATATGTTTTATTTATATTATTCAATACAAACATTTTATTTTCATTCATGTTGTATGCTCCTATTTAATGATTCTGAGTTTTCTTGCAACTGACTCAATTGCTTTGTAGTTTTCATTTTTAGTTTCTATGAATTTATCAGTTTGGAAAAGCTCTAATATTTCTGTTTGTTCTTCATTCATTGATAATAACGCATCTTTCATTTTTTGGATTGTTCCTTCGCCAAAAACCTTATCTACTTGATCTGGACTGTTTATTGTCCAATTATAATCATAATACGCAGGTGTTGTGTAGAAAACCTTTACTTTGTTTAAATCAACCTTGTTTTCAGCTACAGCCCTTTCCCATACTGCCTCACTTAAGGCTCCTGCTTGGAAGGTTCCGGTTTGCACCAGATTGTAGGTATTGTCATGGGAGCCTGAAAAATTAGGTGCACCATCAAAATCCTTTGCCGGATCTATACCCGCTTCCATTAGGAAATAACGAGGCATAAGGTGACCGGAGGTAGAACTTTCACTTCCAAAGGTAAAGCTTAAATTCTTAAGGTCCTCAAGCCTATTGACATTTAAATCCTTCTGAACAATAAAAACAGAATAGAATTGCTCATCTCTAGGTCTTTGTGCAATGGCTTCAGCTTGGGGAACTACATTTCTTGCCTGTACTCCGGTTAGTCCGCCAAACCAAGCCATGTGGATATCTCCTCTTTCAAAGGTAGTTACAAGAGCTGCATAATCTACTGAAGGCACGAACTCAACCTTGATACCTGTTTTTGTGCTTAAATACTCAGCCATAGCTCCAAAGTTTCTATTTAGGTCTGCAGCATTCTGATCAGGTATTGCGCCGATTTTAAATATCATATCGTTTTTTGATTTCTCTTGTTTATCAGCTTGCGTACAGCCTGACAAGGATACAAGCAAGACAACAGCTAACATTATCACAATTATTTTTTTCATACTTTCTACCTCATAATCCTATTTAAATGTATTACAAATTTACGATATAACATTAGAATTATAAAGCATTATGTAAAGAGATGTCTAATTGATGTTATCAATTATCTGATTCAAAACTATAGAGAATATCTATAGTCGATAATGAATTTAGAAAATTATATTATAGATAAACTTGAATTGACTGCCCTGTAGATATAAAATAGTAATAAACTAGATTATACATAATGCGGAGGATAGTATGAGGGAGTTAACGTTAGCAAAACTAGAAAACCTAAAGACAATTATAGAAAAATCAAATGGAGCAGTAGTAGCCTTTTCGGGGGGCGTAGATAGTACGTTTTTGCTTAAGATAGCACATGATGTGTTGGGAGACAAAGTGTTGGCTGTTACTGCAAATTCTGAAACCTATCCAAAGAGAGAGCTGGAGGAGGCGAAGGCTTTCGTTGAGTCTTTGGGAATCAGACATATTGTTATAGAGACTCTAGAACTTGAAATAGAAGGATTTGCAGATAATCCACCGGACAGATGCTTTTACTGTAAGCATGAGTTGTTTTCGAAGCTTACTGAAATAGCTAAAAATAATGGAATAGATTATGTATATGATGGCTCAAATTTTGATGATAGAAACGATCATAGACCAGGAATGCGTGCAGCTAAGCAGCTTGGAGTAGTTAGTCCTCTAAAGCAAGCGGAAATGACTAAGGACGATATACGTGAAATTTCAAAGGAGCTTGGATTAAGCACTTGGAATAAGCCTTCCTTTGCATGCTTGTCTTCTAGATTCCCTTATGGAACCAAGATTACACCGGAGAAGTTGGTAGTCATTGGAGAAGCTGAAGATTTTATAAGAGATTTGGGTTTTCAGGAGTTAAGAGTTAGGCATCATGATAATATAGCTAGAATTGAGATTGGCAGGGCTGATTTGGAGAGAATCATTCCTTTTGCAGACCGGATCGTCGAGAAGGTTAAGTCTCTAGGATTTTTGTATGTGACCTTGGATTTAGCTGGTTACAAAACAGGCAGCATGAATTATACGCTGTCTGATGCTGAGAAAAGTGTTGAAAATAAATAGGTCATGCAAAGCTACGAAAGTATAAATATGGGGTGAGTTTTTATTAAATGGAATGGATTTGTAATGTATGAGAAAAAAAGCCTTGCTATGCATTGTTTTTGTAATGATATTCTTGCTGGCAAGCTGTACCGCAAAAAACGATACAGATAATCAAAATAGCCGTCAGCCAAATCCTGAGCAAGAAACTCCACTGCCTGTCCCTGCAGAAAAGGATCCTATTGCTGAGCAAATAAAGGACATGACGCTGGAAGAAAAAATAGGGCAGATGGTCATTACAGGTGTTGATGGCTTTACATTGAATGAGAATGAAATTAAGTTGATACAAGATTATCATATAGGTGGTTTTATTCTATTTGGACACAATATTGAGGAGCCAGAACAGCTGCTTGCGCTTAACAACTCGCTTAAAAGTACAAATTCAGGAAATAAAATACCTCTATTTTTATCTGTTGATGAAGAGGGGGGCAGAATAAGCAGAATACCTAAGAAGATTAAAAGCCTACCTACCAATAGAGCTATTGGCAAAGTAAATAATGAGGAGTTTTCGCATGAGATTGGAGTGCTGTTAGCTGAAAAGGTAAAAGCCTTTGGTTTTAATATGAACTTTGCACCTGTTTTGGATATAAACAGCAACCCTAAAAATCCTGTTATTGGGGATAGAGCTTTTGGGTCAGAGGCTGAGGTAGTAAGCGATTTGGGAGTTCATACTATGAAAGGTATAAGCTTAGGTGGCGTAATCCCTGTTATAAAGCACTTTCCTGGGCATGGAGATACTTCAGTAGACTCTCATGTCGGTTTGCCTTCTGTATATAATGATTTGGAAAGATTAAAAAGCTTTGAGCTTATACCTTTTGAAACTGCTATTAACAAGGGTGCAGAGGGTGTAATGGTGGCACATATACTGCTGCCTAAAATAGACCCGGAAAATCCGGCCTCGCTGTCAAAAGCTATTATCAATGATATCTTAAGAAGACAGCTGAAATTCGATGGTGTAGTCATAACGGATGATATTACAATGGGAGCTATTGCAAAAAACTATGATTTGGAAACTGCTGTTTTAAAAGCGGTAAATGCAGGCAATGATATTATATTGGTTGCTCACAAGTTTGAAAATGCACTGGCAGCATTGCATACAATACAGAAAGCGGTATTAGACGGGCTCATAACAGAAGAAAGAATAAATCAAAGTGTATATAGAATATTAGCGCTAAAACAGAAATATCGCTTGCAGGATAATCAAATAGAAGCATTAGACATAGATAGAATCAATGATAGGATCACAGAAACACTAATGAAATAGAAATAGCTTTTTTTATTACTGTATAATTCAATTATATACAGTAACAACTGACAGAATAAATGTAACATTGTTTATTGGACAAAGATTAATGGTAGCAGCTTATTATATTAAATAATAACACACAGTTTTTACGTCAAGCATTGACAAAGTATCTTGTATACAATATAATAAATTACAATATAATAAATTCTATCAAGAGAGGCGGAGGGAATGGCCCGATGAAGCCCGGCAACCTACATTAGCGAGGTGCTAAATCCAGCAGCATGTTGAGTAATCAACAGCTGAAAGATAGATGAGCGAATATTTTACCTCTTCTGTTTTTCAGGAGAGGTTATTTTTTTATTGAATAGGAAAGTATAATTTTCTATTCAATGGGGGATGCAAGGGGGAGAATCCAAATGCCGTTCAAGGAGGGTGCTCAGGATGCTTGCATCCGTGGTCTGGAACCATAGGGTTCCCTAGGGTCAAATAGTGCGGCGTGAGACGCATATTATATGAGGTGAGCAATATGAGTGTGGAAAGTGTAAGAAGGCATTTTACCGACAGAGGGTTAGAGGATCCCGTGATTGAATTGACGGAAAGCGGCGCCACCGTTGCATTGGCTGCTCAAGCAATAGGGGTGCAGCCTGGTGAGATTGCAAAGACGCTATCCTTCAAGCTGAAGGATAGATATATATTAATAGTAGCCAGTGGCGTAGGCAAAATCGATAATAAAAAATATAAAAGCTTCTTTGGTGAAAAAGCTAGAATGTTAGATTTTGAAGAGGTGGAACAAGTAACAGGACATCCGGTCGGAGGGGTTTGTCCCTTTGGTCTAATTCAAGAGCTGGAGATTTATTTGGATACATCTCTTAAGGCATACAAAGAGGTATATCCCGCTGCAGGTTCAAAACTCAACATTATGAAAATCTCAGTAGATAAGATGCAAGAGCTGACAAATGGGATTTGGGTTGATGTTTGTCAGGATGTACAGCTTTGAGAAAGTTAATTAATTCCGTAAAATAACATATAAAATTAAATATGAAAAGCTCTTATCCAGAGTGGCAGAGGGACTGGCCCGATGAAGCCCGACAACCGACATTTTTCATTTGAATGCACGGTGTCAATTCCTGCAGTAAGAAATTACTGAAAGATGAGAGAGGAATATAGGATAGCTATCGCTATCTTTATAACCTCTTTCGTTGAAAGAGGTTTTTTTATTGTTTTTGAAAGGTGGTGATAAACATGTGTATAAGCAAGACCAAAACAAAAGCGTTTCTTATAACCATATATATGACTCCATTTAAGGAGATTTAAGGATAATCTATAATGTTGAAATATATAGAACTGAAATGAGGTGAATGCATGATAGAAATTAGAAATTTAAGCAAAAGCTTTATAGATAAAAGGGTCACGGTTGATGCAATCAAGGATATCAATCTCACAGTGGGAAAAGGAGATATCTACGGAATTATTGGCCTCAGTGGCGCAGGTAAATCCACCCTTGTCAGGTGCATAAACCGATTGGAAGAACCTACTGCCGGAAGTATTTTCATTGAAGGCAAGGAT
>MGOS01000029.1:0-8409 GCA_001797185.1 Clostridiales bacterium GWB2_37_7 | reverse complement strand
GAGGAAATGCTAAGGATGAGAAGACGGATAGGGATGATATTTCAAGGCTTCAATTTGTTGAGCCGTCGAGATTGCAGTAAAAATATCGCATTCCCCTTAGAAGTATCTGAATGGAAAAAGAATGATATTGAAAAAAGAGTAAATGAGCTGTTGGAGCTTGTTGGGTTAGAGGATAAACGACATAGCTATCCCAGTCAGTTAAGTGGAGGGCAAAAGCAAAGAGTAGCAATTGCCAGGGCATTGGCAGCCAAATCAGATATACTGCTTTGCGATGAAGCTACTTCTGCTTTAGATCCCAGCACCACCAAAGCAATATTGACGCTGCTGAGAGAAATCAATAAAGCCCTAGGTATTACCATCATCATTATAACTCATCAAATGGAGGTTATAAAAGAAATATGCAACAAGGTAGCTGTCATTTCAGAGGGGGAGATTGTTGAGGAAGGACCAACCTTTCAATTGCTTTCAAAGCCTAATCACCCGGTAACAAAAAGGTTTCTAAGTGATAAAAGCTTGGAGGGAGCTGTGGATTATTTGGAGGAAGGAGATCATGCCAGGCTGTATAAGGTCACCTTCTTACAGGAATCAGCACATCAGCCAATCATATCCGGCATGATAAAAGCTACTGGAGTAGATGTAAATATAATGGCAGGGCATATAAGCAATGTGCAGGGAAAGTCCTATGGAAATTTATTGGTAGAATTGTCAGGAAGCAATGAAGCCATACAAAAAGCTTTGGCGTATTTGTCTCAAAATAAGCTGTATGTAGAGGAGCTGGCAAAGCATGAACGAGTGGTATAGCATACTAAATAAGCTTTTTGATTTAATGCCGCAGCCTCTATTGGAAACCTTATATATGGTAGCCGCAGCAACAGTGTTTTCTGTACTGTTGGGGGGACCCTTAGGAATTATAACTGCAATATCTGAAGAAAATCATATATGGCCTGAAAGGAATTTAAACAAGGCGCTCAATCTGATAATCAATACAACAAGGTCGCTGCCCTTTATTATACTAATGATAGCGGTGTTTCCTATAACCAAGCTGTTGGTAGGTACAAGAATAGGGACTACGGCAGCTGTCGTGCCCTTGACAATTGCAGCGATACCCTTTGTAGCAAGGCTGGTAGAAGCCTCTGTCAAAGAGCTGCCTTGGGGAGTTGTTGAAGCAGCATTGTCTATGGGCGCAAATAGAATGCAAATTGTTCTTAAGGTAATCTTACCGGAGGCATTGCCATCCATTGTATCTGGAATTACTTTGACTATCATTAATCTGATAGGCTACTCTGCTATGGCTGGTGCTATAGGAGGAGGCGGTTTGGGGGACTTAGCCATACGCTTCGGATATCAAGGCTTCCAAGAGGATGTGTTGATTGGAACGGTCATTGTACTTCTGCTGATCGTTCAAATGGTGCAATTTCTAGGAAATAGAATATATAAAAGTCTAATTAAATAACGAAAGAAATGAAGGAGAGAACAAAATGAAAAAGATTATAACATTAATGATAGTAATTTCGATAATGATAATAGGTGCAGTCGGCTGCACAGCAAAACCAGCGGAGCAAATAACAGGCTCAGTACCTGCAGAAGCACCAAAAGCAACTGTAATAAAAGTAGGGGCAACCCCAATTCCACATGCAGAGCTGCTTAATTTTGTAAAACCACTTTTGGAGAAGGAAAACATCAAGTTAGAAATAGTTGAATTCCAGGATTATGTACAGCCAAATACCGCCTTGGTTGACAAGGAATTGGATGCAAACTTCTTCCAGCACCAGCCTTACTTGGATAGCTTTAACAAGGAAAGAAGCCAAAATCTATTGTCGGCTGGATCCGTTCACGTAGAGCCCCTTGGACTTTACTCAAAGAGCATTAAGAATGTAAATGAGCTTAAAGAGGATGCAGTTATAGCAATACCAAATGACCCATCTAATGCTTCAAGAGCACTACTGTTGCTTCAATCAAATGGTTTATTAAAGCTAAAGGATGGTGGAAGCATTACATCCACTGAAAATGATATAGTTGAAAATCCAAAGAATCTCAAAATTGAATTGGCAGAGGCTGCACAGCTTCCAAGAGTATTAGAAGATGTAGATGCTGCCGTTATAAACACAAATTATGCGTTGCCGGCTAATCTAAACCCGGTAAAGGATGCGTTACTAATTGAAGGCAAGGATTCACCTTATGCCAACAACATAGTGGTAAGAAGCGGCGACCAAGAAAGAGAAGAAATCAAGAAGCTGGTAGAAGTACTTAACAGTCCCGAAGTAAAGAAGTTTATTGAAGACAAATATCAAGGAGCTGTCGTACCAGCATTTTAAGCCTAATAAAAGCTCCAAACATTTATAACGTTTGGAGCTTTTATATTCAATATGCAACACCGTAATGATCAATGTTTAAATCATCTTCAATAGGCAATAACATCAAAGCTGGCAGATACTGTTTAAAAAGTATTATTTCAATGTTATACCAAATTGTTTTCCTAACTCATAGCATTTATCCAAGCTTTCTTGATCGGGATTCCAAAGTGCTTTTACGCCATTGTCAATAACCTCAAAGCCTGCTTTTTTCAGTTCTTCAGTAATTATTTGAACGGATTCACCGCTCCAGCCATAGCTTCCAAAGGCAGCTGCTTTTTTGTTTTTGAAGCCCAAGCCTTTGATTTGCTCCAGCATGCCTGCAACAGAGTGCAATATGCCTTTATTTATCGTGGATGATCCAACCAAAACTGCTTTTGATTTGTATACTTCAGTAATGATATCGTTTTTGTCTGCCTTCGCTGTGTTATATAGCTTTATTGCGATATTGGGGTTTGTACTTTTAATCCCGGCAGCTATAGCTTCACCCATTTTCTTTGTAGCATCCCACATGGTGTCATATATTATAGTTACTTGATTCTCCTGATAGTCCTTTGCCCATTCCATATATTTTGTTACAATTTGTAGAGGGTTCTCTCTCCAAATGATACCATGACTTGTGCAGATCATGCTAACAGGAACATTCATGGCCACGACTTCTTCAATCTTTTTTTCTACCAGCTTGCTAAAGGGCGTAAGTATATTGGCATAATATTTAATTGCTTCTTGATAAAGCTCTGTTTGATCAACCAAATCGTTGAACATAAGCTCAGATGCATAGTGCTGACCAAAGGCATCATTGCTGAAAAGTATGCTGTCGCCTGTCAAGTAACTGAACATGCTGTCCGGCCAATGCAGCATTCTAGCCTCGATGAAGACTATGTCCTTGCTGCCTATGTTTAACTTATCACCAGTTTTAACCACTACGAAGTTCCAATCCTGATGGTAATGACCTTTTATTGATTTAACTGCATTGGCAGTACAATATATTGGTGTGTTTGGTATTTCTCTCATCAGCTCAGGCAGCGCACCACTGTGGTCTGGCTCAGCATGGTTGATGATTATATAATCAATTTTATGTAAATCAATCTCTTTCTTTAGATTTGCAACATACTCTTTTGCAAAAGGAGTCCAAACGGTGTCAATTAAAACTGTTTTTTCATCTTGCACCAAATATGAGTTGTAGCTTGAGCCTCTATGTGTCGAATACTCTTCGCCGTGAAAGGTTCTTAATTCCCAATCAATTTTTCCTACCCATTTTACGCTATCATTAATTTTAAAGCTCATAAAAATCTCTCCTTTATTAAATCTGTTTTTATTTGTTCACAGGTTCATTATAATATAAAGTAATAATAGATAATATGATTCTAATCACAGTTTTTTATTATCATACAAAACATTGCAGAAGGGCTTATGCATAGAATAGAAAGTGGAAGGGGCTTAAGCTTTACTGAGAAATAAATGAAAAAACACAGCAAAGCTTAGTTTATAGGAGGCGTTGAAAATGGGTTGTGAGTCTTGTGATAAATGCAAGCATAGAAATTGTACCGGTGAATACTGTGCAAAAAAAGTTACAATATTTTCAGAGCTAAATAATCAATTGCTTGGGGATATCGTAAATAATATTGAAAGAAAACATTTTGGCAAAGGAGATATCATATTTGAGACAGGTCAGCTATCTGACAGATTATATATAGTGAACACTGGGAGGGTAAAAATCTTTACCTATAGCAGAGATGGCAAGGAACAGATACTATATATTTTAAATGAGGGAGATTTTGTAGGTGAATTGAGCTTGCTCAAAATGACAAGCTTAGAATTCAATGCTGCTGCTCTTGAGGATACTAGCCTATGCACTGTTTCTAAGCAGCATTTTGATGCAATCATCAAGAATAACCCGGAGATAACTCTGAAAATCCTGGAGTCTCTGCATGATAGACTTATTAAGCTTGAAATGCTGGTACAGAGCCTTAACACCAAGGACATTGAGGCTAGGATCGCATCAATGCTTATTGGTTTTCTTAAAGAAAGCGGCAAAAATCCTGTGGATGGAGTTGTGTTAGAGCTTCCGTTAAACCGAGAGGAAATGGGAAATTATATCGGCACTACCCGAGAAACCATCAGCAGAAAGCTTGCACTCCTGCAAGATGGAGGAATTTTAGAATTTATAGGCAATAGGAAGATAATAATCAAGGATTTGGACTCTTTGGAACGATTGATATAATAAACTTTAACTAAGCTTTGCTGTGCTTATAGGAATTGTTCGAGTATAGCTTAATATTATATATTATTCAATAGCTCGTATAACATCTATGTGATTATTTATCAAAATGACAGCAATTATGTTATTCTATTGGAATTACTATTTGTTCACGGATGAGTTGACTTATAACATTTTTTATTATAAAGTGGGAATAAGATAATTATATTTAGTAGCTGGCATATTCTCTCCGTTCTATGCTAGCTTTTATACTATAAAAAAGCTGATTTAGAAATAGAAATGGAGGGTTACTAATGGATGCAATTGACCAAATAGTGGACAGGCTAAGTATATTTAAGAACTTGTATGATATAATTAGAATTGTAGATCCGGTAAGCAAAAAAGCGATTGCCTGTGAAGAAAATACATCATGCAAAATAGTTGAGACTTGCTTTAAATTTTGGGAAAAAGAAAGTTTTTGCAAGAACTGTGTATCCATGAGGGCGTACCGAGAAAAGGACACAAGCATAAAGCTAGAATATAAAGATGACAAAGTTTATATTACAATCGCAAGTCCTGTAACGATTGATGATAAATTGTATATAGTAGAAATGCTAAAGGATATTACAACCGGTAGCAGCATTCTTAATAATGGGCTTCATGTGCATAATGTAGAGAAGTTTGTCATGGAAATGAATAATAAGATTGTTATAGATGAATTATTGGGTGTTTATAATAGGAGGCATCTAATGGAAAGGCTTCCTGCTGATATGAATGAAAGTATCAGTAATAATCAACCTATATCTATAATTGCCTTGGATGTAGATTTATTCAGTTATGTGAATCAAGCCTATGGATTTAAATCTGGAGATAAAATACTAAAGGAACTCGTGCAGATTGTAACAAGGTATACTGAGGGTGAGAAGAACTGGATTGCAAGGTTTGGCGGAGATAAACTCATGATAGTATTGAATAAGTATAATTTACAGGCTAGCTATATACTTGCAGAAAACTTGAGACAAGCTATAGAAAATATAGGCTTTGTATGTGATAGTACTTTGGTAAAAATAACTGTGAGCCTATCGGTGTGTGAATTGACTGGTGCAAAAATCGATTGTGATAAACTGTTTCAGATTATAAAGGATAGTATGTATGAGGTGAAGAGCCAAGGTAGAAATAGGACTATTATCAAAAAACTATAGAGAGGTATAACTATAAATAAAGTATTGGAGGTGCTTTATGATTGATATTAAATATGATGATCTCCAAATAGAGGAAATATCTAAAGCTATTGAAGAAGTAAGATGCATTTTAAATGAAGTTTGCAGCACAACAGATGATTGCGACAGTGAAGTAAGGCTGAATATAAGTAGATATTTGGATGAGCTGATTGTTGAATATCTAAGACAAATAAAGAATAAGAAATAAACACTTCATATGAAGTAGATTGAAGATTCTTTCAAAAAATAATGTAGCCTTATAATTTGGAATTTTATTCCAAATTATAAGGCTTTTTCAATACTAATTAATATCATAATAGGGCAAAATATATTTGTCATGAAGTATGACAAATTTTTTTGAGGGGTGATAATTTGAGGCATACAAAATTAAGTAATCTAATATGCAGTCTTATAGTGTGCACTATGGTTTTTTCTTCGGGGATGTTCGTATTTGCTCAAGACAATAACGCATTGATAGACAATATGAAGTCGGCAACCTTGGTAACAAGAGCACCTAGTCGAATTGTAGCAGGGCATAAACATGATAGCTTCAAAGCTGTTATTGATAAGCTGGTGGAAGAAGGCAAGCTTAGCCGAGAAAAGGCAGAACAAATTGATAAATTTATAAAACAAAAAATAGAAAAACAAAAAAATGGCAATGAAAAACAAAGCATGAGGAAAGGTCTTAAGTATGGCTTGGTAAACGACCTGATAAAAGCCAAAATTATCAATGATGGTGAAGCAGAAGCTATAAGAAGTAAGTTTAGAGAGCTTAAAGAAGAAGCCTTTAATGAAAAGCTTAATACACTCATACAAAAGGGAACAATAACACAGGCACAGGCAGATAAGGTAAAGGTGTATTATAAAAATGCAAGACAAGAAAAAGCTGAACAATTTAAGAAACTGCAAAATATGACAGAAGAGCAAAGGAAAGCTTTTTTTAAAGAGCACAAAAAAGACAATTTCATGACAAAGCTCGTAGAGGATGGTGTATTGACACAGGAACAGGTACAAGAACTAAGAAAGGCAATGAGAGAGGGACACAAAAACAAGTGCAAAAAAGACTAGTAATAGTCGTAAATATCACAGCAGTAAGTGATTTGAATCACTTACTGCTTCTTATTTTTTGTATAAGATAAATTTAACAAATAAAATTCAAGGAGAATGGTATGGATAGATATTTAAATATGGCAATAAAATCAGTGATAACAGAATTTCCGAAGGTAGGTACAATATTAAAGGATTATGAAATAGGCTGTGTTACGTGCGGCGTAGGAACCTGCTTACTAAAGGATATCATTGAAATACACAATGTGCCCAAACCTGTAGAGGCGGAGATGATGAATAAAATTGAAGCAGCTATAAAGGGTGGTGACACATCAAAAGAGGAAATGCAGGAAATCATCGGCATGCCTGTTCCAAAAGTGATTGCTTATTCAGAGCCAATTCAAAGATTGGTTGATGAGCATGCACTAATAAAAAGGTATCTATCACTTATACCTGATTTGTGTGACAGAATAAATATGGACCTGGAGGGAAATAGAGAACTTATACAACAAGGAGTAGTATTTATAAAACAGTTTGCAGACAAATTTCATCATGCCAAAGAAGAGGATATATTATTCGAATACGCCAAGGGAAATACTGATATTATTAATGTTATGCTGGAGGATCACAAAAAAGGCAGATGTTATGTAAAATCAATTTTATTGGGCGTGGAGACAGGGGATGCTGCCTTTATAACATACAGTCTCGAGAATTACAGGGAGTTATTGACGGAGCATATCAAGAAGGAAGATGAGATATTATACCCATGGATAGAAAAAGGAATGTCCCTCAATCAAATAGATGAATTGAAAGGTAGATTTGATATCGTTGATTTTGAATTTGGAAGTGATTTTTATGAAAGATGGAAATGTTTTGTCGATAGTCTAGATAAATAAGGCATATTATATGTTTTGTACTAAACATTTTGCATTGGTTTCAAATAGTGCGAAACATTTTCCGGAATTCATATGTACTTTTCACGGCATATATAGCTGGATAATTGTAAAAGCTAATTGTATCATGGAGGTGATACAATGAAATGCAAAAACTGCACAAATTTTAGAAGAAATAAGAATGTTGAAATTTCCAAAGAACTGTTTGACTTTGATGGACAATGAGGAGTCAATGGAGCTGCTTGTAAGGCAGAGGACAAGTGCAAAAATGGTAATTTTACCGACTGCAAATAATAAATAATAGACCATGAATTCGTGAGATTTCATGGTCTATTATTTTTCATAAAATATTCAAAAATAACATAAAGATACTAATATTGACATATATAGACAATGGGTTTACAATAGAGGTAGTAAGTGTTTACTACGATAGGAGGTAAAAAATGGTTAATTCACTGCTGCATAGAAAAGAGAGCCTTATACTTACTACAATAGATGTTTTCAATGAGCTTGGAATTCGAGGCTTGTCAACAAGAGAAATCGCAAAACGGCAGGGTGTGTCTGAAGCTACTTTGTTTAGACATTACAAGTCAAAAAATGAACTCCTGTTAGCAGTATTAGATTATTATGCACAGTTTGATGCAGATATTGTTAAGTCTATAGAGTTAAAAGAACTATTGCCACGGGAGGCCATAGAG
>MGOS01000028.1 GCA_001797185.1 Clostridiales bacterium GWB2_37_7 | reverse complement strand
ACAATGCCCCATTATATAATAGTTTTTGAGGAGTAGGTATATGGAAGAGCTTAAGGCGTTATTGGAGAATTACTTCATTATAAAGAATAAGGACAAGGAATTATACTATGCCATAAAGGACAGTGTGAAGAATTATAAGAACTTCATTACTGAAAAGCTAGGCTACAACCTTATCATTAGAAATGAATTTATAAAGCTGGAAAAGCTGCCAGGTAGAGCGGAAGCCTGGATGGGCATAGAAGAATTCAAGGATCGCAATGAATATATATTCTTTATGCTAATTCTAATGTTCTTGGAGGACAAGTCTAAGGAGGAGCAATTCCTGTTATCCCATATCGTTGACTATATATCTGCCAACAGCATTGTTGAAGCTGTAGATTGGACTAATTACAGAACCAGAAGACAGCTGGTGAATGTAATGAAGCTTTGTATAAGCTTAGATCTATTTGTAATTAATGATGAAGGGGAAAAGGACTTTGCACAAAATGAGAATACAGAAGCTTTATATGAAAATACAGGTATTTCAAAATACGTTGTAAGAACATTTCCTTTGGATATTATGACGTGTAGAGATTGGAAAGACTTGGAGGATCACAATAAATCCTTGGTAGATAGCGAGAGAGGGTTTTTGAGAAGGAACCGAGTATATAGAAGACTTTTATTGTCTCCTTCTGTTTACAATGAAGGAGCAGAGGACGAGGACTATGCATATATCAAAAACTTCAGAACCAGGTTGGAAGAGGATTTTAAAAGCTATTTAAATTGGAGTCTGCATGTACATAGGAATGGCGCATTGATAGTGCCGGAAGAAAATGAAAATCTGCGTAATTGCTTTCCTTCCATGGCAGGAATAAGCGATGTCGTATTACATATAAATAAGAAGCTATATGAGCTGGTAACACAAGGAGAACTTAAAAGGGATGCACATGACGTAATTAAGATGTCGGAGGAAGATTTTTGCAAGCTGCTGGTTAGTGTAAAGCTTAGCAAGGGTCAGGGTTGGAGCAAGGAATATAGAGAGTGCAGCAAGGAACGCCTGTGTTCAGAGGTAATTGAGTATATGAAGAGCTTCTCTATGCTGGAAAAGAAAGACATGATATATATTTATCCAGTAGTCGCAAAAATCATAGGAGATTATCCGGAGAATTATTTTAACGAGGAAAACAATTATATGCTGGAGGCAGCGATTGGGAGTGTGAGTGGTGATGATAAACAATAGATGGGTGATTAATAAATTTGGCTTGGTTGATTTTTGGTATTATGATCATCAGGAATTTACGCTTTCTGATGGCAAGCTTCTTTTTAGAGGTACAAATGGAAGCGGAAAGTCTGTAACTATGCAAAGCTTTATACCACTGCTGCTTGACGGCAATAAATCCCCGGAGAGGCTTGACCCTTTTGGAACACGCTCTCGAAGACTGGAAAATTATCTTTTGGATGAAAATACAGAGGAAAGAATTGCCTATCTATATACTGAGTTTAAGAGACAAAACACCGAGACCTATCTTACTATAGGTATGGGCATGAAGGCACAAGCAGGAAAGCCTATAGACTCCTGGTATTTTATAATAAATGATGGTAGAAGAGTAGGTGAGAACATTTATCTATATAAAGCTTTCGAGGAGAAGGTTGCTCTTACCAAGAAACAGCTTCAGAATGAGCTGGGAGAGGCGTGCTTTTTTACTGAGTCTCAACAGAAATACATGGCTAAGGTAAATGAACTGCTATTTGGCTATGAAGAGGTGGATGGCTATGAGGAGCTTTTGAGTCTGTTAATACAGCTTAGAAGTCCTAAGCTTTCTAAGGATTTCAAGCCAACAGAGATATATAATATCTTAACAAGCTCCCTTAAGGTGCTTTCAGAGGATGACTTAAGACCGATGTCGGAGTCTATGGAAAACATGGACCAGCTTCAAAACAGCTTAGAGGAAAAGGAAAGAGCATTAAAGGCTGCAAATAACATCAAATATCACTATGATAAATATAATAGGTATTGTCTCTTCGAAAAGGCAAACAATTATGATGGTATGAATAAAGAAGTAAATGAAAAGATTAAGCAGATTAATTTGCTGATTGCGCAGCAAACTAGGCTAGCGACTGAAGAATTAGAAAATAATGAGAGTTTTGACAAGGTTGAGAAAGAGCTTCAATATGCAAAAGATAAGTATAATAGCTTGCAGGATAATGATGGATTTAAAATAAAGAAAAGACTGCAGGAAATTGTGAATTATATCGAGGAGCTTCAAAAGGAGATTTCAAATAAGGAAAAGCAGCTTGAGGCAAAAAAGAGTGACCGTAGAGATAAGGAATATAAACAAAAGGATTCTGAAGACAGTATAGAAGCTCTTCTTGTACAAGCTACGCGAAAGCTTCAGGAGCTTGTTGAAATATCAGAGGAGTTTTATTTCGGTGAGGGAGAATATCTTGAGAAAGAGGTTATTAAAAGCATCGATACCTATGATTTTTCATATTTAGATGATTGTCTGAATAAATATCTTTCTAAAATCAAAGAGGTCAAAAAACTGCTGCAGGAATATGAAGCAGCTGAGAGGAGTCTTATTCTTAAGCAGGAGACGGTTGACAGCTTGAAGTCTCAAAAAGAATATACTGAGGAAGCGGTAAGAAAAAGCAATCTTATGCTGGGGGAGGTTAAGGAGGAGTTTAAAGATAGCTACAATAGGTGGAGTCAAGACAACAAGCTTTTCAAGCTCGATAGAGAGGTGCTTTCTAAGCTTTTTCAATTTGTCAACGAGGTAGAAGGCACGGGAGAAGGCTTAAGCCTAAGTGATTTGGATGCTCCTGTTGCAATTGCCTATAATCATCAAAAGGGAAGTCTAATAACCTCGGGAGAATTTATCAAGAGATCTAGAAGGGATATAGAGAAGGATATAGATACTATAAAGGCAGACATCCAAGCGCTAATGCAGGAGAAGGATATCGAGCCGGTTAGGGAAGAAGGCGTATTAAAGAATCGTACAAGCTTGAAGCAGAACAATATACCCTTTATACCCTTGTACAAGGCTATCGACTTCGATAAGAACACGCCGGAAGATACTAGAAGAGCGATAGAGAGTGCCTTGAATGAAATAGGGATTCTGGATGCACTTATAATAAATTCTAAGGATAAGGAAAAAGCACTTTCCTTTGCAGAAAAGCATTGGGACAAATATATATTCACTGCCGGTAATATGATGAGACATAATTTATCCAGCTATTGCCAGGTTGCTAAGGAAGAACTAAATGGTGTAGACAAAGAAGAGGTTTTTAATGTATTGCAAAGCATATTCCTGGATGAAGACCATGTATTTTCCATGGACGAAAAAGGAAACTATGTATTTGGAGCTATTAGGGGTAAGGCATCGGAGAATTATGAGCCCAAATATATAGGTGTACTAGCAAGAAAAAGACACAGAGAGCAGCTTATAGAGCAAAAGAAGCTGGAAATAGAAGTGCTGCAAGGGGATATAAAGGAGCTTAACAATCAGCTTGTAAGTATTGCGGCAGATATGAGTCTGGTTGAAGAGGAATATAAGAGAAGGCCACTGTATAAGGATATTCAGGAGGCATTGAATTTTGTTTTAATAAATGTAAGAGAGCTTATCAGCTTAGAAAACAAATTGCAGAAGGCTGAGGAAAGCTTCTTTGAAGCTCAAAAAGAGTATAGCGGTTTAAAAGCAAAGCTTTATGAAGCAGCTCAAGGAATAGGTATTGAAAAGACCCTTAAAGCTTATGAAGCTGCAGAGGATGCTTTACAGAATTTTAAAGGAAAGCTTTCAGATGTAAAGGTTATTCAGGGGAATATCAAAAATCAATATAGTATGATGTCTATGCTAAAGGATGATATTGATACCTTGGATCTGGATATAGATAATTACTATAGAGAAATTGCTGTGAAGAAAGAGAAGTTAAATGGTTTTGAGACAGAGAAAAAGGCTCAGCAGGATGCCTTGAGCAGCTTTGATATAGGAACTATGGAAGCGGAGATGAATGAATGCATTCGCATTAGTGAAGTTAATCCGCGGAAGCTGCAGCAATTAAAAATGCGAAGCGGAGAGATTAATACAGCCATAATAAATATTCAGCAAAGCTTAAGTGAGCATAAAGATATGCTGACAGCCAAAGATGCAGAGTTAAAGCTTGCACAAGAAATATTTTTGGAGGAGCTTGGGCTGAAATATGTAGTAGTTCGAGAACCCTATAATCCCCTTGTTTTACTAAAGGAGATACTGCCAATTATTTCGGAAGAGGACAATAAGGACAAAGGCTATTACTTAACTAAACTTATAGAAGCTCACCAGACTAATGCGGGAGAGCTAAGGGAGTTTAATACGAAGGTTATAACTTTGTTTAATGAAGTAGTATCGATAGATATTAATAGCTTCTCCAATAGTAGAAGACGTTACGATATAAGCTGCAGAGTGCAAGGCAAGGATATAACTCTTAATAGTCTTGTAGACATAGTAAAAAAGGATATTGAGGAGTTAAAGCTTTTGATAAGCACCGAAGAAAGAAGGATATTTGAAGAGGTCTTATTAAATACCATAAGCAGCAAAATAAGTGCCAAGATATATCTTTCAAAGCAATGGGTAGATAAGATAGATAGCTTGATGTCTTCTATGAACACTTCAAGCAGTTTAACTCTGAGCCTTAAATGGCTTCCCAAGAAGGCAGAGAGGGAGGATCAGCTTGATATAGCTATGCTGCTGGAGGTACTGGAGAGAAGCGGCAGGACCAGTGATGAGGATATGCGCAAGCTAGCAGACCACTTTGGGGATAAGGTTAAGGAAGCAATAAGGTCCTATGAAGAAACCGGAGAGGCTAGGAATTATCACAGTATAATCAAAGATGTCTTGGACTATAGAAAATGGTTTGAATTCAGATTATATTTCACAAAGAAAAATGAGAAACGTAAGGAGCTGACAAACAACGCATTTTTCCAGTTCTCAGGCGGAGAAAAGGCGATGTCTATGTACATACCCCTATTTTCTGCAGTTTATGCCAGATATGAAAATGCAAGGAAAGACTGTCCCAAGATTATATCCTTGGACGAGGCGTTTGCGGGGGTGGATGAAAATAATATTAGGGATATGTTCAGGCTATTAAAGGAGCTTAGACTGGATTATATTTTGAATTCACAGATCTTGTGGGGAGATTATGATACTGTCGATAACCTTTCTATTTATGAGCTTATAAGAGAGGAAAATGATGATGTAGTATCAGTAATTCCATATCACTGGAACGGAGTAGAAAAAAGATGCATGCTATAGATGATAACATGAGGGAGTTAATAAAGGAAGCTGTATTATATGCAAAAAGTAATAGGGGTTTTGATAAGATACTTAGTGAAATATTGCAGAAGTACAAGACCTTGGGACGATTTACAGGCTCGATTCAGTTGAATGACCTTAATGATGAAGAAAATCGCATATTGGGAGCAATAGATTATAAACTATATGGTAAAAAGGAAGCGAAGCTGTCTATAAGTAAATTCTTAGATTATTTCCTGAGGGGAAGGTTTAAAGAGCTGAGCTTTGAATGCTTTATGAAGGAGTATTTCGAGGAGGAGCTTAAAACCAACAAGGAACAGCAAGCTGAGAAAGTACAAAAACAGCAAAGATATTTTGACAGAATATTGGAAGAAGAAGCTTCTATGACTAAGGGAATGGAGTGGCTTACAGAGACATTGAGAGAAAAGACTACGGGCTATTCTACAATAATAAAAGAGTACATTAGTGATAGCAAGGCTCTCAAGAAAACACTCCATTACGTTATAAAGGGTCTGGAGGAGCTACGTATTAACAAGGAAACCCTGGAGCCCCTCCCTATTTTTTCATCTAGAATTACAAAGGATCCTCATTATTTTGATATTGGAACTACGGCGTTTAGACTATTGTTATATGGGATATGCTATCTGACCAAGCAAAGCTATCCTCAAAACATAGAAGAGATAAATGAAGCCTTATATGGTGTAGGAATAGCTAGGGATGAGCTTTCGATATTTACAACAGTATTTGGCATAAGGGCTATGAAAGATATAGAAGAGCACACTGGTTGGAAAGGCTTCAATGATGAAAGAGAACCAATGCATGTGTCGATTAAAAATTTAAATAGTATTGATAGACTTATTCTCAGCAGCAATAAAGCTTTTATCTTTGAAAACCCCGTGGTATTTATGGAGGTTATTAGAAGGCTTAATCATGCTAATTTGAGATGTATGCCTGCGCTCATATGTACAAGTGGACAATTAAACACAGCTTCACTATTGCTATTAGATAAGCTGTATAAGGATAGAATTTCATTTTACTACTCTGGAGATTTTGACCCTGAAGGACTGAGAATAGCAGATAAGCTAAAAAACAGATACAAGGATAACTTGATATTATGGAGGTATTCAATAGAAGATTACTTAAAGGTAAAGGGTGATAAGAGCTTTGAACAACGCATAAATAAGTTTGACAGGATACAAAATGAAGAGCTATCAGTACTGGTAGAAGAAATGCATAAACATAAGATGTCTGGTTATCAAGAACTCCTTATTGAGGAATATGTAGATGATATAGTGAAAATGAGTATAAGAGTAGATTAAATACACCCCTTAACAAGACTAAATCAATTGTTAAGGGGTTTTGTTCTATGTGAGAGTAGTTTTAAACAATACAAAAAAGAGCGTACTGCTTAGTCCTTTGGGGATTTTGTACGCTCTTGAAAATTTAGAGAATGATTATAGTCTGTGATTCTGTTTACAATATAAATTTAACATAATTAGTGATGAGATACAATTTGCATAATGTCCTATTTTCTGTGTTGAAAGTCCTTTGTTTTTGGGACATTTATTATATTGGTTTGACACGAAGACCTATGGTGGACAAAGGTGAGTTACAAATGGTGTTTTAAAGAAAAATGAATAGTATTACGCCCTCTGCAAATATGAAAGCAGAGGTTTTTTGTTTTTTGTCTTATAGATTTATAATAATGTAAAAAAAACCGCAAAAAATGTTGTGTTTTGTTAAAATGGCTTAGAAATAGCTTGTATGAAAAATTGAATATTTACAATAGCATAGTCATATTTATGAAGTATAGATTTTAGTGGCTCATAGCTTGATCGTAAAAACATGGAATTTGTATATGGGGGTGAAATAAACAGAGAGTACTACTTGTTTCAGGAGGCGTTAAATCTAAATTAAGGAGGATGCAAAATGTTACAACAAAAGGTCGTACACAGTGAAGTCGACAATAAGACAATAAAAAAGGGTGTATTCTGGCCATCATTTATTGTAGTTGGTGGAGCTACAATACTGGGAGTTGTCAATAACAAACTCTTGGTTGATATTGCATCAAAATTCTTTGATTGGTCCTTAAGTAGTTTTGGGTGGTTGTATCAGATCATTTCAATTGTAGCCTTGCTTCTTGTAGGTATTATTACTTTTTCAAAATTTGGTAAGATTCGTTTTGGTGGTTCTGATGCAAAGCCTAAGTATGCCTTTATGACTTGGTTCGCCATGGCTTTGACTGGTGGTATAGCTACTGGTATTGTAGTGTGGGGCGTTAATGAACCGCTGATTTATTTTGCAAACCTGTATGGTGAAATGGAAAAGACAGGGGTAGCTGCCGGATCGCCTATGGCTGCAGTCTTTGCTCTTGGCCGCGTATTCTATAATTGGACTTTTATACCTTATGCAATGTATTCTTTATGCGGACTTGTTATTGCATATATGTATTTTAACAAAAAGAAGGAGTTGTCTGTATCTGCCTCTTTGATTCCACTGTTTGGCGAGAAAGTAACAAAGGGCATCTGGTTGAGCATCATTGATACCTTATCGCTGCTTGCGATTGCTTTGGGATTGGCGGCTTCTCTTGGGGTAGGCCTTACACTGGTGAGTTCGGGCTTGGAAATAATTTATGGCATTCAACAGGGACCTGTTGTGATTATCATACTCGGACTTGTGATAACTGCTACTTATACTATCGCCTCTGTATTAGGTATAGATAAGGGCATTAAGTGGCTGGCTAATTTCAATGCAAAGATATTCTATATTCTTTTAGGACTTTTGCTGGTGGTTGGACCTACGCTTTACATACTAAGAACTACTACTTCAGGTATGGCATATTGGTTGCAAAACTTCTGGATATGGGGTCTTGACCCTGCGGATATCGGTGGAGATGCATTGGTTAAGTGGTGGACCTTATATGATTGGGCAATATGGATAGCTTATGCACCTCTGATGGGTATCTTCCTTGCTATGATTTCTTATGGAAGAACGATCCGTGAATTTATGATAATCAACTGGATCATGCCTTCTGTTTTTGGAGTTATTTGGTTCGGCATATGGGGATCTACTGCACTTCAATGGCAGGCATCCGGTGCTTTGGATTTGGTTTCTACTATGAAAACAAATGGAGCTGTAGCAGGTCTGTGGCCCTTCCTTGCAAACCTACCTCTGGGGATAATAATCATACCTGTTGTAATGATTACGTTAATCATATCATTCTCTACGGCAGCTGATGCAATGACGACAACCATCTCAGTCATGTGTACCAGAAATATGAAACATGATGAAGAGCCCAAGACCTGGATGAAGCTTCTCTGGGGCTTATCAATAGGTGCCATTGCATTCTTTATGGTAGCCTACGCGGGAGGACAGCAAGGTGTAGACGGTATCAAATTCTTGTCAGCAGCAGGTGGAGCTATGGTGCTATTCATATTTGTGCTGCAGATAGCATCCTGCATCAAAATGTTTTTTATTGATAAAATCGAGTATTAAATATTTTCGACATATGATAGGGGAGAGGGGGGAGTATAATTCCTCCTTTCCTATAAGGAGGCAGAAGTTTTGTTTGGTGAAATAAATGTAAATAAAATTAATAAGTTTATTCTAGGTAGCAGAATCAGCATTGAGGAGTTTATTGCAGTTGCCAGATATGGTGCAAAGGTGGAATTTTCGGAGGACTACATTGCACGTGTGATAAAATCTCGCAGACTGGTGGAAAAGTGGACAGATGAAGACCGTATTATGTATGGCATAACCACAGGCTTTGGAGCTATGTGTACACAGGTTATATCCGCTGATGAGACGGCAAAGCTGCAAAGGAATATTGTATTATCACATTCCACATCTGTAGGAGAACCTCTATCCATTGAAGAGGTACGGGCAACAATGCTGATGGTGCTGCAAAATGTTGGACAGGGCTATAGTGGCGCACGCTTAGAGACAATGGAAATGTATAGACAGTTTCTCAATCTGGGCATTACGCCATTTGCACCCAAGGAAGGCTCTGTGGGGTACCTTTCGCCGGAAGCACATATAGCCTTGGTATTAATTGGAGAGGGAAAAGCCTATATAAACGGGCAATTGATGTCAGGCAAAGAAGCACTTGAGAGAGCGGGGCTGATGCCTACTATACTTTCATCAAAAGAAGGCTTGGTATTGGTGTCTGGGACAACAGGTGTTACTGCTATCGGTGCATTGGTACTCTACGATATGCTGCAGGCGTCAAAAGCAGCAGATATAATCGGTGCAATGACCTTGGAGGTGCTAAAAGGCACTACAAAGGCTTTTGATGACCGCTTAATGAGTGTGCGTCCACACGAGGATCAACGCAGTACAGCTGACAATGTGAGAAAATTACTTAGGGACTCAGAGATTGCTAAGCATTTTAAGGAGCATAGATTGCAGGATGCCCTGTCAATAAGATGTATTCCTCAGCTGCATGGAGCTGCAAAAAAGACATTGAGAGATGCACTAAAGACAATAGAAATAGAAATGAACTCCTGCTGTGACAATCCGATAATTTGGCCTGAAGGAGACGACGGAGAGGCTATGTCAGGGTGCAATGCGGATTCCTCCTATGTTGGGATAGAAATGGATTCTGCATGTATTGCTGCTACAATGATAGCGAAAATGTCAGAGCGAAGAAACAATCGATTGGTGGACGGAAGTCTCTCAGGATACCCTTGGTTCTTGATAAAAAAGCCGGGGCTTAATTCGGGATTAATGATTCCTCAATATACGCAAGCAGGACTGCTAAATGATATGAAGATATTGTCCCACCCTGCAACTGTAGATGGAATACCTACTTGTGGCAATCAGGAAGATTATGTGGCTATGGGCTATAATGCGTCCAAAAAAGCTAGGCAAGTAGTGGATAAGCTTGAATTTATTCTGGCTATCGAGCTTTTATCAGTGTTTCAAGCATATCAATATATGGACGATAACCTTTTGCAGGGCTCTGCTTCTAAAGCGGTATTGGATGAAATTGCTCAAACTGTACCCATTATGGAGGAAGACATCTTTATCTATCCCCACATCAACACATTAAGAGACTTATTACATTCAGGAAGATTAATCGAGTTAGTGGAAGAAAAGATAGGAAGGCTGGTGTAGACATGAATGTAAAGATAGATATTGTGAAAATATTTTTTTTCCCACCCTCAAACATGTTTGAACGGATAACCTTATTTCTCCTTCTGTTGATTACTTTTGTAATGTTTTTTGGTCCCTTGAAATTCTCAAGAATACCTCCTATGGAAGCCGTATTAACTGCAGCCTTGCCTGCTATATCTATATCATGGGGATGGATCGTTTTGCTGCGCTCAATATTTAGGAAAAAGGATTTTTGTAAGGACTAAGCATGTTTACATAACGGAGGTGGAGAAAGATGTTGCTTGAATTTGATGTAAATGGCATAAAAAGAAAGCTTGATGTTGATCCGGAAATGAGATTGATAGATATATTGAGAGACAAGCTTGGTCTGAAAGGGACAAAGGAAGGCTGCGGAGAAGGGGAGTGCGGTGCATGCACCGTTATAATAGATTCAGTTGCGGTTAATTCATGCCTCGTACTAGCAATACAGGCAAGGGATAAGCAAATCATAACAATTGAAGGCTTAGAAAAGGATGGAGAATTGGATTTGCTTCAGAAGACTTTTATAAATCAAGGAGCGGTACAATGCGGATACTGTACACCGGGTATGCTTATGTCCTGCAAGGCACTTCTAATGCAAAATACGAATCCCACAGAAAAAGAAATTAGATTAGCCATATCGGGAAATTTGTGCCGGTGTACAGGCTATACCAAAATAATTCGAGCTGTTCGGGAAGCAGTCGAGACTGGTGGTATGCAAAATGGATAAATTTACATATAAAACGCCTGTCACACTGGAGGAATTGGTAGAAAGCTTGAAATCAGCAAATGAAAATACGTATATATTAGGCGGTGGGACAGATTTTGTTATACAGATGAGAAAAAAGAGACTATCACAAGGTGTGATTATTGACATGACCGGTATAAGAGGACTAAATGAAATAAACATGGATGAAGATCACATTAGGCTAGGTGCCAATGTGACTTATTCTCAGCTGTATAATAATCCTTTTATAAGAGCTCATGTAGCTTGTCTGGCACAGATGGCGATAAAGGTTGGCTCTAAGCAAATACAGAATATGGCACGGCTTCCCGGAAACATCGTCAATGCTTCAAAGGCAGGAGATTCGATACCTGTATTGCTCGCTCTCGATGCAAGTGCAAAGATAATCAACAGCAAAGGTGAAACAAAGCAAATAAAAGTGCAGGATATTATTCTTGGAATGGGTAAAACCATTTTGAACCGAGATGAAGCTATTATTGAGATACTCTTTCCGAAGCCCACAATAAATACAAGAAGCAGCTTCGGTAAAATAGGTCATGGTGCCAGGAATGAATTGACTATTGCAAATGTCAGCTTGGCTATGATTACAGAATATAATCAAATAAACAACATTATAGAAAAAGCCTGCCTGGTGGTTGGCGCAGTTGCACCTGTGGCATTTCACGCCGCTCAGGCTGAAGTATTTCTTCAATCCAAAAGACCTTCAAGGCTGTTGATTCCTCAGCTTGCTGACATATTGCAAAAGCAGGTTGAAACAGTACTTAAGGGCAATGTGTCATCAAAGCATAAAATCAATGATATCCGCGGGCTGGCATTTGATGTATTTGAAAACATCTTCACCGATGTGATTTAGGGGGTGCGTGCATTGGACCAAAAGTTGAAATATATAGGAAAATATATACCTATTCATGATGCAAAAGAGAAGGTCAGCGGTAAAATTGTATATGTAGGGGATATGGAGCTTCATGGGATGCTCCACGCAAAGCTTGTTTTGAGTCCGATTGCCCATGGGCGGATAAAGCATATAAACATCTCTAAAGCGGAGGCATTACCTGGTGTTATTGCTGTATTTAACTACAAGAATTCTCCTGAGATTTTGTATAATGCGCATAAATGGATAGAGGGCATCGAGGTTATCAGGGATGAAAGGTTATTCACAAGTCATGTCAGATTTTTTGGTGACAGGATTGCAGCAGTTGTAGCAGAAAGCAAAGAAATTGCTGAGAAGGCTGCAAACCTCATAGAAGTTGAATATGAAGAGCTGCCGGTTATTCTTGATCCGGAAATAGCAAAAAAAGCGGACTCATATCCAATACATCCTGATGGAAATCATTTTTTTTCCAAAGAAATTAAATGTGGAAACCCGGATGAAAAAATGAAAGAAGGATTTTTGACAATTGAAGATCGGATCGAAACCCCTAAGACTCATCATGCAGCTATGGAAACACACGCATGCATTGCAGATACCGATCAGATAGGGAATATCACGGTTTATACACCCTGTCAGGTTATTTTCCAGGTTCAGCTCATCGTGTCAGAAGCATTAAAAATACCCAGAAATAAAATACGTGTGATCAAAACGACGACAGGAGGCTCCTTCGGTGGTAAGGGACAGCCAATATTGGAGCCCATTGCGGCATTTTTGAGCTATACACTTAAAAGGCCGGTAAAGCTGGTATTGGATCGTACAGAAGAGATTATTGCCACTAGGACGCGGACCAAAACAATTGGGACGGTTCAGACAGCAGTGGACAAAGAGGGCAATATTATTGCTAGAGACATACATATGTTGGTTGATGCGGGTGCCTACACCACAAACGGTGAAGCAATAGCTGTGGCAATGGGCAAAAAGACTTTTAAGCTATACCGGATTTATGATCAGCGATATGTTGCGGAGGCTGTCTATACTAATACCCTCATAGCCGGTGCGTGCAGGGGCTATGGCTCACCCCAGATACATTCGGTAACAGAAATCAATCTGGACAATGTAGCAAAAGCGCTGCATATGGATCCTGTTGAATTCAGGCTTAAAAATCTGGTGCATCCCTATGATAAGGACCCTACAGGCGGTCCTGAACTGGGTAATGCCAGAATCATTGACTGTGTTAAAAAAGGCAGGGAGCTGTTTGAATGGGATAAGAAATACAGCCGACCCAAGCAAGCCGGAAGGTATGCCAGGGGTGTAGGCATGGCATGTGGTGCCCATGGCAACGGTTACTTCGGTGCCTACCCTGACTTCATAACATTATCCTTAAGAATAAATGAAGAAGGCACAGCTGTACTCAAGGGAGCCTTTCATGATGTGGGCTGCGGTACGAATATGACGATGATGCAGATTGTGGCTGAGGTTTTGGATCTAGACGTATCTAAGATCTATATTCCGGCTACGGATACCTTGGTAAGTCCCTTTGATTCTGCGGGAACTCAAGCAAGCAGAGTTACCTTTGTATGTGGTGGTGCAGCCAAAAAAGTTGCAGAGCAGGTAAGAGCCAAACTTATAGCCTATGGTGCTAAGGTTCTAGATTGCATGGAAGCTGATGTGGTTCTTGAGGACGGCTATGTGTGGGATTGTAATAGCATTGATTTAAAAATAAGTTATGGTGAGCTGGCTGTAATAACCCAAAAAAGATACTCGGAGGAAATGGGTGCAACCATGACCTATCAGTCTCCGGGAAACCCTACCAGTTATGGTGCTCATTTTGTAGAGGTCGAGGTAGATACAATGACCGGAAGAGTCAAAATATTGGCATATTTGGCAGTGCATGATCTTGGGAAAGCCATTAACAGCGGCTTTGTTGAAGGGCAGATCCAAGGTGCTGTTCAGATGGGTATAGGTATGGCACTTTCAGAAGAAATTACCTTTGATTCAAAGGGCAAAGTGACCGCAGGAAGATTCAGCAGATATCATGTGATAAATGCACCGGATATGCCGGAGGTACAAGTTGAACTGATTGAAAGACTGGAAGACCTGGGACCTTTTGGGGCAAAAAGCATTGGAGAGGCCGCGACTGTTCCTACGGCACCGGCAATCATCAACGCTATCAATCATGCACTGGATGTTAATCTGACAGTCTTGCCTGCACTGCCTGATAGAATTATGGATGCTATAAAAAGCAAAACTAAGGAGAGGGTATAATATGGAGGGTACTATTGTATTAAATGGAAGAGATCTTACGATCGAAGAGATTGCAAAAGTGGCAAGGGATAGAGTCAAAATAGAGATTAGCCCGGATGCTATGAAAAGGGTAGAGGACTCACGACGGTTAGTTTTCGACCTGGTTGAAAGCAACGTACCTATTTATGGCTTTACAACCGGGGTAGGCTGGAATAAGGATAAGGTTGTCTTTAAGGATTTTTTTCAGGAGTATAATATCAATTTGATATTATCTCACTGTGTAGCAGCTGAGCCTGAGGCTTCAGAAGAGGAAACAAGAGCTGTCATGCTGGTGCGTTTAAATGCACTGCTTGTAGGAGCAACAGGTATACAGCCGGACATTGTAATCATGTACAAGGACTTACTGAATCATGGTATACATCCGGTTCTTCCGGAGAGAGGTTCTGTGGGTGAGGCAGACATATCCAACTGCTCTCATATAGGGCTTGCTATGATTGGAGAAGGCGAGGTTTATTACCAAGGTGAAAAGGTCGGAGCAAGGGTTGCCTTGGAAAAAGAAGGTCTTGAACCTATTGTACCGGGACCAAAGGATGGATTGGCCATTGTCAGCTCTAATGCCCTGGCAGCCGGAGAGGGCGCCCTAATTCTACAGGAAGTGAAGGAACTGCTAGAGATAG
>MGOS01000027.1:5378-5506 GCA_001797185.1 Clostridiales bacterium GWB2_37_7 | reverse complement strand
TCTCGGCAGGACGTTTTTTCTGATTATGATCGCCAGCATTTCGAAAAATCCTTTGGCGAGTTCTTCTCCATTTTGCGTGCTGAAACCATTGAGGGTTCAGAGCGGACCTTATATCTGATGCAAAAAAG
>MGOS01000027.1:3353-5346 GCA_001797185.1 Clostridiales bacterium GWB2_37_7 | reverse complement strand
AGTTTCACATCACCGAGTTGCGGCAGTGAAACTCCATGTACCACTCGGTTTTGATGGATCCGTTTTTTTAGATAAACACAAAATATTTTCTGCGGGAGCTTCGTGTATGAAATTTAAAACAATTGCTTGTCTTGTTTTGGTTGGAATGTCTATTAATCTGCTTTTAGTGCGTGATGCTCACGCCTATCTTGATCCCGGCGCCGGCAGTGCCCTGTTGCAAGGTCTTTTAGCTGCAGTTGCGGCGATTGCGGTGGTAGCCAAACTCTATTGGCATCGGTTGCTTCGGTTTTTTGGATTTCGAAAAAAAATGACCGATATTAACCAAACAACATCGCAGGACGATCAAAAAAAATCAAAAGACAATAAGAGCGCATAGAATTAGAAATAGTTAAGTAGGGGGCTAAGCTAATTGATACAGGGGGGGAGTTTTGACTCCCCGAACAAATAAAATAACATTGAGTTTATTCAGATAATAATCTACCAGCAAAGTTGGCATAACACTTTACGTTGTGACGCACTAGCACATTGGACGTGATCTATCGTCAGAAGATCCTGCTGTTGGTGGTAAAAGAAATTCTGGTTCACAAAGAAGCTATCAAAATCAGACATTCTATGCCTGTCTCGCGTACAGTGGCACCATCAGGACCATCTGAAAGAGACAATTCACCAAGTTATCTTTTGCGTTCGGCGAGTCGTCACAACCCCCTTGGAAAAACTTGATTAACTAAAATTGATATTTGTGTCTATTTATAACTAACCCCAGTAAACAGGGAACAAGAAACAAGAAACAAGAAACAAGTCAGGATACATGCCATGGAACTATTTTCAAATTATTAATGTTAAAAGTGCCCTCCGTTTTCTTGTTTTTTGTGACAGGTTTTCAGGAGTAAAGCACTAATTATTGTTTAGAATATTCCAATATTTCTCAATTCCATCAGATTACCGCAGCATATAACGATTTACTTTAAACAGCCTTATAAATTTTTTTCAGAAAAGGGACTAGCTACGATGTAGCACGTCGTTCATGTTGCTGAATACGCTGTGTGTCAGTTTAGTTTTGTGAAATGATGTGCTTTGATATACTTACATCTTGTATAGAAAAAGCATTAAGGCATGGATATGCCTCCAACCTTTCTTTATTTGCATTTTTACTCACTTATTTTCAGTTAGCAAACTGCTGGGATATTATAGGAACAATGTCATATCTAACAGAATACTTCAAAACGAGGTCTAATTTTGGTTTTTAGTTCCCCATTGTTTTTATTTGGATTTTTACCAATTACATTGCTGGTATACTACTCATCTCCAAGACTTATAAAAAACATAATTTTATTATTAACAAGCCTCACATTTTATGCATGGGGAGAAGTTTTTTACCTTGGTGTGATGCTAGCATCTATTGTTTCTAATTATATCTTTGGCAGATTAATTTGTATTTCTCAAAAAATACCTCATCACAAAAAGTTCTCAAAGCTGTATTTATTACTTGGAATTATTGTAAATATTGGACTACTTGTAACATTTAAATATTCCAATTTTTTTGTTGATAATATTAATATTTACCTCTCACAAATTAGTATTTCACCTATTGCGCTTGAACCCGTTCATCTCCCATTGGGGATATCTTTTTTTACATTCCAAGCGATCTCATACATTGTTGATGTTTACCGACAAGAGGTTCCTTCGCAAAAAAACATTTTAAATCTTGCACTTTACATTTCTTTGTTCCCTCAATTGATAGCAGGCCCAATTGTTCGTTATCTTGACATTTCTGAACAAATCACAGGTCGAGCACATTCGCTTGAATTGTTTGCAAGCGGTGTAAGACGTTTCATCTATGGTTTGTCAAAAAAAATGTTAATTGCAAATTCACTTGGAGAAGTAGCGGACAAAGTTTTTTTCTTGTCAGGCATTGAGCTGACATTGCCATTGGCATGGATAGGGATTTTGGCTTATACATTACAGATATATTACGATTTTTCAGGGTACTCAG
>MGOS01000027.1:0-3309 GCA_001797185.1 Clostridiales bacterium GWB2_37_7 | reverse complement strand
GGCAACGTTGGCACATCTCTTTGTCAACATGGTTCAGAGACTATGTTTATATTTCACTAGGCGGTAATCGAGTATCTACATTTCGTGTTTATTTCAATTTATTTGTAGTGTTTATTTTGACTGGAATATGGCATGGCGCCAGCTGGAATTTCTTGATTTGGGGATTATTTCATGGATTTTTTTTGGCGATAGAACATGCCGGATTTTCGAATGTACTCAAAAAAACATGGAAACCTGTTCAACATGTATACTTGCTTTTTACTGTGGTCATAGGATGGGTTTTCTTTAGGGCCGATACATTGACACAAGCTGTAGATTATTTAAATGCTATGATCAATTTTTCAAATATTCAAACAGAGAAATTTCAATTATTTCAGGTCTTGTCTAATGAATCATTTTTCGCATATGCGATTGGTTTTTTTTTGGCGATCCCTGTATATGTTTGGGCTAAAAGTTACCTGATTAAAATTAAAGAGAGGATGTCAACTAAAATTCATGTATTTGTAGATATACCAAGAGTGATTTATTTGTCAACATTGCTCTCACTGTGTATTTTTAAAATAGTATCAAGCACCTATAATCCATTCATTTATTTCAGGTTTTAGGAGAAGTAATGAAGGAACATATTTCATACAAACTGAAAAACATATTTATTGTTATAATTTTTAATATCGCTATTTTCGTCCCTTTTGTTTTTGGAATTCTTGAAAAAGATAAAATAAGTTCTTTTTCTGAGAATAGAACGTTTTCTCAGCTACCTGACTTCCCAAAAACAATTAATGACATCAATATGTTTCCCCAAGAATTTAGTAATTACTATTCTGATCATTTAGGATTTAGGGATTGGTTCATAAAGTATTACAAATTAGTAAAATTTAGCCTTGGTGACTCTCCTTCGCCAGATGTTACTATTGGACAAGATGGCTGGTTGTTTTTGGGTGGCATAACAAAAGGATACAAAAATTATAATGATCCAATTGGTGATGCAAGAAATGTGAATTTATATTCAGAAAGTGATTTGAAATTGTTTGCCAAACGCATGGTGTATGTTAAAGATTGGTTGAAAGAAAAAGGGATTGCATATGTTTTTGTTATCGCACCTGATAAGCACACGATATACCCAGAAAAGTTGCCAAAACATATCTATAAAGAAAATGAAATATCTGCAACAGACCAAGCTGTCAAATATTTAAGAGAATACACGGATGTGAATGTAATCGACTTAAGAGATACTTTGACAAACAAGAAAACAACCCATAACACTTACAGCAAACTTGGTACACATTGGAATGCATATGGTGCCAGTATAGCTCAATACAAAATTATCGAAGAAATAGAAAAAATATTTCCCAAACAAATATTACCTGAATTTGCACCTCTTAAAACACCCAAAAGGGGTGATATGGGTTTGGCAAAACTTATTGGTGTTGATTTTATTGAAGAGCATGACCTTTATCCTGTTTTTGAAAAATTCTGTACACCAAATAAAAAGATCTATAATTCAGATGGAAGACAAAATCCAAGACAAACTTTTACAATGATATGCGACGATCAACAGCTTGATACAATAATATTTAGAGATTCTTTTTTTTTACAGTTGGAGCCATATTTTTCAAGAAAATTTCGTCGTTCTACATATATATGGGAAAAATTAAATTACAACTCTTTGGTCAAATACATGGAATTAGAGAAGCCGGATATTGTAATTGAGGAATGGGCTGAAAGAATTTTTCCATATGTACCATCTTCAAGTAGTATGCTTTCATTCAAGTCCCTGCGAAATAAAGATATTTTTGCAAAAAGCGATGAGACTATTTTTTCCTTGGATATAGCAAAACTGAAATTGATCAAGTCTCTTGAACTGAAAAAAAGTAGGTGACGTGTTACATCTTAATGTGATCGCCAATATTCCAGTAATATTATTTCCATCTCTTCAGCTACAGCCAAATACTCAATTTGTCTTACATATTGACATGACTTCCTCAATTCGATCAACAGCGCAGGTTTATTATTCGGACGCTGATCAAACTGCCTACCCTTTTTCAGGAAAAAACTCACTACGCTTTCCTATCAAAAGGGGAAAATGATATTTATATATTATTAAATTATCCAAACTTTGGCAAGCTCCTCAGGCTTGATCCAATCGAACACATTGGTGAAATTATAATTAAAGCAGTTGAAATAAAAAAATGTTCTAAGTTAGAACTCGAAAATTAGAAACCTTATCAATTAGGGCAATATTTGATTATGCAAATTAATGCTAACCTATCTGACAATATCAATAAGGAACAACTATCTTATGGTACCCTGTTTTATGGTGGGACTGTCAACCCAAAGGTACTTACGGCAAGACATGGTTTAAAAAGTGTTCAGCTGTTCATCATTAAGCGTTTAAACAGGTCTGATCAACTTGGAATATAAAAGGACTGATCTTGCTAAATGCCTCGACCTCTTAATTATTTAGTATACGGATTTGTCTCTGGAGGTATGATGAACTTTGATCTTAGTTGCGTGACCCGTCGCGTTGTATCCATATTAATGTTGATGGTTGGAGCATGTGTGCCGGTTTCTTCATCAGCGCTTGCCGCAGGGCCGCAGTTGCAAGCCGAACAACTTAGTATTCAGGCGGCGGTTGATGGCAACTATCTGGAAGAATTAGCCGTCAATATAAGCAACGGCTCACAAGGCGCTGTGCCTGAATGGGTATCACTGGTTACGCGCAATGGTGAAAAAGCACTCAGTCAGCATTTAACCGTACAAGGTATAGATTGGAACAACAAAACCCTGCACTGGTCAGAGGACGAGTTTGGTCTATCCATGTCTGTAATGAGCCGGGACTCTAGCTTGGAGTTGCGAAAGCACTTTGAGGCAGTGACCGGCCAATCATGGTTCAAACTAACCTTGGAGTTTATCAATCACTCCACCTCGTCTTTGGCGTTGAAACATGGGCTTGGGCTGCAATTGGGGCCGGGCCTTGGGGAGTACCCTGTGAAAGGCTTTGGTATTTCCGACACCCTTTACTCCTATGTTGAGGCTGTTGCTTTCTCAGCGGCGAAGGGTCTACAGCAATTTCCCTTTGATGAGAAAGCCGGCAACAAAATGTCTGAGATTGATGCGATCGCCTGGGCTGGGCTTCAGAGTCGCTATTTTGCCCTGTTGCTTATGCCTGAGGGGCAGCACGATCTCCAACGCGTTCGAATTTATCCCGGAATCGAATCGTCTGGTTTTTCCCAGCGTTACTTACCAAAGATAGTTGTTGATTTAAGTATTGGCACTCTCCTACCCGGAAGCAAGGTTGAACGCAGCTAT
>MGOS01000026.1 GCA_001797185.1 Clostridiales bacterium GWB2_37_7 | reverse complement strand
TGTTAATTTAGATTTGGCACGAATATACAAGGAGCAGTCCAAATATAAGGAAGCCATGACCATTCTTGATATGATCCAAGAACATATCAAGTCTAGTCATCCTTTATATGGTAGTATTTTATTCTTAAAATGCACCATTCAAAGAGTTACTGGTCAACATCAGGAAGCCTTGACTAATATAAAAAAAGCAGAAAAAATATTGCTTCAAAATAAAGATTATGAGCATCTTGCAAAGGTGTTAAATGCAGTAGGAGCTATCTATCATACCTTTAGCGACATAGAAAACGCGTTAAAGTTATATCAAAAGGCCTTTAAGTACTGTGAAAAAACCGGTGATTTGCTGACACTCATGAAATGTTCGGGAAACATGGCCACAATATTCCATATCCAAGGTGATTTAAACAATGCGATGAAGCATTTCAACATTGCATTGGACCTATCCAAGAAGATTTCTCACCTTCAGAGCTATGTAACAACCAGTAACAATCTAGGCATACTATATATGGATAAAGGCTTATTTTGCAAAGCCAAAGCATTATTTGAAGAGGCTGCTAGAATCTCCAAAGATACCTCAACTTTATTTATGTGGTCTGCTTCCTTATCCAACTTAGCTGATATTGAATACTATATGGGAGATTATAAATCAGCTGCAAAATATGCAATGCATGCACTAAATTTGTCTAAAGAAATTGAGGATGTTGAAGGAGAAGCAATAAATAATATTTCGCTAGCTAAAATAAGCATTGAGCAAAAGCAAACGCTAGATGCAAAGCTGCATCTGGATGCTGCATATAAAATATACAGCGAGCTAAACAGCGAAGATGGTTGGAGCGATTACTACTACTACTTGGCACAATATTTTTTAGAGCTAAAAGAATTCGATAAGGCACTTGAGCAAGCACAAAGGTCTAGGGATCTAGCTATAAAATGTCAAAACAGCCGTAAGCAAGCCAAGACATTGCGGTTAGTAGGAATTATTCATCAGCACCAAGAAGATTTTAATTCTTCTATACGGTATTTTGATGCATCAATCGAATTGCTGGAAAAGGAAGAAGCCTCCTATGAGCTTACCAAGAGCTTATATTTAAGAGCTCTAAGCTACAATAAGCTAGGAAATCGTGAAGCAGCAAATGAGAATTTATTGGCAGCGGTCGTGAATATAAACAAAATAGACAAGTGCAAATGGACAAAGAAAATAGAGCATGGTATCAATTGATACCATGCTCCTTTAACTTCTTATATACAAATGGCACTGACATTTGTATCGCTTCAGCAACTTCCTCTACCTTATTGTTTTTAAGCTTGTATATCTTCTCTAAATACACTCGCTCTACTCTATCAATGTATTCCTTATAGCTGTCTAAATTTGTTGATAATGCAGCACCTTTTTGCTTTAATTCTGATAAATCCAATCTATCAGATTCTGTAAAAACCATTTGCTTCTCTATGAAATTTCGCAGTTCTCTTATATTGCCTGGCCAATTATAGATTAGCAGCTCCTTTAACTGAGAATCCTCAAATGTCTTAATGGTTTTTTTGAATTTTTTATTTAACTTGTCAATGTAATAGTTTGCAATTTCTAATATATCCCCTTGACGTTCTCTTAATGAAGGAAGATTAATATCTAGGACAGCCAAACGATAGTATAAGTCACTTCTAAAGCGGCCTTGTCTGACTTCTTCATAAAGATCCATATTGGTAGTCACAATAAACCTAGCCTCAGTGCTCCTATATTCAGTACCTCCTACCTTACGATATATACGATCTTCCAATAATTGCAGCAGCTTGCTTTGTATTGAGGGTGAGGCATTTTCGATTTCATCCAAAAAAATAGTTCCATTTTCTGCAACTTCTATTAAGCCTTTCTTGGAGGAGATAGCACCAGTAAATGCACCCTTCTCATAGCCAAATACCTCACTTTCAAATATATTCTCACCTATATTAGGTATCGTTATTTTTACAAAAGGGCTGGTTTTTCTTGTTTCATCCATAAAATGAATCCAGCGTGCAATGAGCTCCTTGCCAGTACCAGTTTCCCCCGTTATAAGCACGGTAGAATCAAGCTTAAGAAGGCTCTTATATTTTATTAGATACTCGCCCATGAAATTACCTATAATATTAAACTCTTCAAAGAGTGTATTTTGTTTCACAACATCACATCCTCATTTATATATATATATAATATTTTATATGATAATATAATATTTGTCTAGTATAGCAAATAATAACTATGTATAACCGACTTCAGAACTAGTTTTTCAACAACCCTCCCAGAGCTTTTGGACTATATTCTGACTTTTTATAGGACTTAAGTCCTATTTTTCTGAGTATTTTACTAATTGGCAAGACATTTGCTTATTATTAAAGTAATTAAATAAGGGGGTGTATGATATGTTAAAAAAATGGACTAGCTTTATAATAATATTTGTTATGGTGCTTTCATTCACTACAGTGTTTGCTGATGTACCACAAGCTCCACAGGTTTATACAATCATAGTTACAGAGGATGGCGGCAAATATGTTTTTGACAATGTTGAGCTTACATTTAAGAAGGACTCCATGGAAAAAGGCATGCAGCCAATAACATTTACAGTTGCATTCTACGCAGAAAACGGTGTACCATACATCGATATAAACCCATCAGTAGATCAATTCGCAAAAGATGTCAAAATAAAGGTTAAAAAGGCCGAAGTTGAATTGTATGATATCACAACAGGCGAAAACATAAATATCGAGCTTGAGAATTACAGCTTTAAAGTCGAACACTTCTCAAGATATATTATTCAAGACTAAATGAAAAAAACTCTCTCCCAATGGAGAGAGTTTTTCTATGTTATTGCTGCAGCTTATCCAGCAATCTTGATATAACTGTAGCAAATTCACCCCAGCTTACAGGTTCATTGCCATTGTGTTTGTTTTGTATTAATCCTTCTGTCTTCATACGCTCCATAGAACCATCCCACCAATTACCGACCTTTGGCTTCAAGTCCAAGTATTCTACTATGGCAGATCCTATTGCAGTGGCCTCAAGCATCAGAAAATCTTCCTTTTTTAGCATCTCTGCATCTTTAGAGTTCGTTACAAAGCCGCCCTCTACTATTATTGCAGCTGTATTGTTGTCCCAAATTCTTCTTATCATGAAGTACCAATCATCGCCTCTTGAATTGAGCCTAGTGAAAATTCTTCTTTTTGGCATACCTATGTTCCCTATATTTTCAAGTATTGCAGTGGCAAGCTTATCATCATAGTTGTCATAATGGGCATGAATTACCTCTGCCCCCCTCGCCTCAGCCGAAGCCGCTGCATTATGATGTATTGAAACACATAGATCCGGTTGAAAACTATTTACCAATTCAACTCTGGCATCATTAGATAAGGCAATATCCGCTCTTCTTGTAATTCCTACTTCTACATCATATCTGCTGAGATAATTGTATATCATAAGCCCCACCTTCAGATTGATGTCCTTTTCGATTAATCCATTCCCTATGGCTCCTGAATCACTGCCGCCATGCCCAATATCTATCATTATTTTTCCCATATTTGCACCTCCAACTGCTTAAGCCTATATAGCATTATATGGAGGATATCTTACCTCTGTGATAGTCAAAATAAAAAGCCTTTGCGTTATGCAAAGGTCGAGGCTGTTGATAAAGAGTACTAAAAATAAAAGCATTGTATACAGCGCAAAAATATACAGCTTGGTTGTACTTGGCTGCTTGTGAGACTAAAAAGTCCTACCTGATTAAAAGTGGCATCCGTGCCACTTAATCAGCGCTTGGCATCCTTGCCAGCTTACGAACTTTGCAGCCTCACTTCACAGAGTACAACACAAACCGTATAACAATGCGCCTTAATACAAAACTTTTATTTTTCTGCAATTTAGTCATCAATCTGCTCATTGCGTTATGCAAAGGCCTGTGTTTAATATAATATTCTCTTGTCTTCTACTCTCTTTGTGATCTTTTGTTGATCAAAGTTATCTAGTAAAGCCATGGCATATTTTCTACTCGTGCCCAATAAATCTCTAAACTCACCCAATTGTATAGAGCCCTTTTGTTTTATGTGCTCCTTGACCAGTTGTATCGCTTGCTCATAGGCTTCCTTTACAAAGACTATATCCTCTTCCAAACGAACAAGGTATCCCATATCTACCAATGCATTGTAAACTATTTGCATTTGATTCTTATCAAATTTGCCTTCCGCCAAAATATCCGAGAGCTTAGGTGGATTATACATATTTTCTCTAAATTTACTGATCAGTATAGCCTTAATCTTGCTTTGATTATCTGTAAATGCTACTTGAAAATCACTTTTGGCAACATATTGATTTTCTAGCCTAATATGGTTGCTCTCTGCATAATAACCTAATACCAAATCATAAAGCCTAGGTTTTATTCCTTCAAAAAGCTTAGACTTAATTTCTTCCTTTGAAACACCTGCTTTAAGTGGGTTCTTGCTATGGAACTGCACCAATATTTGTTCCAGCTGTCCACCAAGGATCTTTAAATATTTAGAGTGAGCGAAATAGCTCTCTTCCCCCTGTTTAAACTCCACAATCAAGCCCTTTTCCTTTAGAGTTCCAGTTATATGATGAAAGCTGTCTGTCTCCATATTTTCCATTTGCTTAATAATTTCCTTCTTCTCATAGAACCTATCACTGTTAGACAACAAAAACTGCTCTATGACTTCTTCAGGATCGCCCTTTTCTTTAACGCTGAGTTCTTCCAGCACATCCTCTTTAAAGCGCTTTCTCTTGGGAGGATTTGGGTCTATTATAGTACCTCCAGCTATGGTTATCATTGGTGAATAAAATCTTATAACAAACCTATCAGCCTTTCGACAGGTCATCTGTTCTTCCAAGCGAAGCTGCACAAAAGCACTTTCACCAGGCATGAGCTCTTCTCTATCCAATAAAACCACCCTGCACATTATTTCAGAGGTCCCATGATAAAGCCTCAGCCTATCACGATTGTCTATGGTCATGGGAGCGTCCTTCAGCATTTCTATTTTGGCATCTATCATCATGGTAGGCTCCATACTGCCTGGCTTTGATAATACATCACCCCTATGTATTTCCTCTACCTTTATATTTGCAACATTTATTGCAACTCGTTGACCTGCATAAGCTTCCTTTACATTTTTTTCATGTACCTGAATAGAGCGTATTCTACTCTCTAATCCCATCGGATAAAGCTCCACCTTATCTCCTTCTTTTATACTGCCTGATATAAGTGTTCCAGTAACGATGGTACCAAAGCCTGCAATAGTGAATATACGGTCTACCGGAAGTCTAAAATTAGAGGTTGTATCTTTTTGCTCTACTACCTCTGTAAGTCTGTCTATCTCTGCAATCAGCTCCTTCAGTCCGTCTGCTTTCACAGATGAAACAGGTATGATTTTGGCCTCTTCCAAAAAAGTAGCTTCTACCTCCTGCTGCACCTGCTCAGATATCATCTCCAGCCACTCGCTGTCTACCAAATCCTTTTTAGTCAAAGCGATTATACCTTTTTTTACCTGCAGCAGCTTCAGTATATTTAAATGCTCCTTCGTTTGCGGCATTACACCCTCATCAGCTGCTATGACAAGGACAACAACATCTATTCCACCGATACCTGCCAACATATTCTTTATAAACTTCTCATGTCCAGGCACATCTATAATACCCGCTCTTCTGCCACTAGGCAGGTCAAAGTAAGTAAAACCCAAATCAATGGATATACCTCTTTCCTTTTCTTCCTTCAAGCGGTCGGTATCACGACCTGTAAGAGCTTTAATAAGCGTTGTCTTTCCATGATCAATGTGTCCCGCAGTTCCTATTATAACATTCTTCATTGCAGGTCCTCACCTTCCAATGCGATACCCATATCTTGCATGCCAATTGCCCAACCAAACGCTTCTGATATAATATCCATTTCCTCATCAAAAACTGTTCTCATATCTATAATGATTCTATCCTTGCTAATTCTCACTATCACCGGAATCCTAAAACTTCTTAATGCACTCTCGAGCTTACCAATAGAAAGCCGATGTGCAGATACAGCCACAGCTTTTGTAGGTAGCTTATGCATGGGCATAGAGCCTCCGCCCACCTCTGAAAGCTCATCTACAACTGCAAGGCTGCAATGATCTCCTATCTTTCTAAAGAGCTTGTTGTATAGCTTCTTTGCTTTTTTATTTAGTTCTTCCTTGCTTATTGTCAGCATCCTCAGCACAGGAATTTCTTTAACTGCTTCTTCGCTCAAATAAAGCTTAAGTGTGACCTCCAAGGCTGCCAAGGTAAGCTTATCAATTCTAAAGGCTCTTGTTAAAGGATTCTTACGCATCATTTCTATGTACTGCATTTTGCCCACTATGATACCTGCCTGAGGCCCTCCCAGCATCTTATCACCGCTAAAGGTAACTATATCCATACCTGCCTTCACTGCACTTTGAACTGTTGGCTCATAAGGCAGCCCATATTTTTGCAAATCTAAAAGAACGCCACTGCCCAAATCCTCAATTACAGGCAGATCCAACTTTTTACCCAGATCTACCATTTCCTCAGACTCCACTTCCTTTGTAAAGCCTAGAATTCTATAGTTGCTGGTGTGTACCTTCATCAAGGCTGCAGTGTTCTCGCTGACAGCATTTTCATAGTCCCAAAGGTGTGTTTTGTTCGTAGTGCCTACTTCTTTGAGTATAGCTCCACTTTGAGACATCACATCCGGCACTCTAAAGGAGCCACCTATTTCTACCAATTGTCCCCTGGAAACAATTACCTCTTTATTCTTTGCCATGGTGCTCAGCACCAACATTACAGCTGCAGCGTTGTTGTTAACAACCATGGCTGCCTCCGAACCTGTCAGCTTACAGATAATATCCTCCACATGACTGTAACGAGAACCTCTGCCACCTGTTTCTAGCTCAAATTCCAAATTTGAATATCGGCAGGCAATATGCCAAAGTCCTTCTTTTGCTTTTTCAGATAATACTGCTCTGCCTAAATTTGTATGCAATACTACACCTGTTGCATTTATAACATTTATAAGCTTATTGCTCATAGTTTTATGTACCTTTGCAATAATACCTTCTACCAATAACTGTTGAGTGGATTGCTTTACCTCTTCATCTTTCAAGCTTAATATAAGCTTTCTATACTCGTTCAAATACTCCCTTATACAATCCACTACAATATTTCTAGGATATCTAAACAATAGTTCCTTAATCTCATCTAGCTTGAGCAATTCATCAACAGAAGAAATGCTGCTTAAAGCCTGTTGTTTTATATTCATTTTGTCCTCCTGAAATAATTAAAATATTTCTATTGGATACTTCGCTTTATTTTTCACCTTGCCTACTATAGCACATTCTGTTTTATTATGTAGTTTAAGAAGCTCCATGAGCTCCTCTGCTTTAGCTTCAGCTACTGCAAAGAGCAGTCCACCTGAGGTTTGAGGGTCAAACATGATATCTTCCACATGCTGTGCTACCTTGCTGTCAAACAATACCTTCCCCTCTAAATGCTTTCTATTATTATATGCACCAGCAGGAATTATGCCTAGCTTTGCCAGTTCTATGCTTTCGCTTATGATTGGCAACAAATCTGCCCACAGCTCTATTGTAGTACCACTTCCATCTGCCATTTCGTATGCATGCCCCAACAGCCCAAAACCGGTAATATCCGTGCAAGCATTTACACCGACCTGCACGGCAGCTTCCGCAGCATCCTTATTTAAATATGCCATTGTATCAATAGCCTCTTGTGCTGCCGTCGACGATGCAACATCTGCTTTTACTGCAGTATTTATAATTCCTAAGCCTAGGGGTTTTGTAAGAATGAGCAGATCTCCGGCTTGAGCTGTAGAATTAGGTGTAACCTTATCCAGATCAACCATTCCCATTACCGAAAGTCCGAATTTTGGCTCATCATCCTCTACAGTATGACCTCCAACAACGATGGCACCCGCTTCCTTTATTTTATCAGCACCACCCTTCAATATTTCTGTCAGTACATTTAAGGGCAGGCAGTTAGGAAAGCATGTTATATTCATTGCAGTAACAGGCTTCCCCCCCATCGCATAAACATCACTAAGTGAATTAGCGGCAGCGATTTGGCCAAACATATAGGGGTCATCAACTACCGGCGTAAAAAAATCCAAAGTAAGTATGATCCCTCGTTTTTCATCAATTTTATATACAGCAGCATCATCTGAGGTCTCCAGCCCTACAATTAAATTTTCATCTTCAATTTTTGGTAAATGGCACAGCACCTGCGCCAAGGTCTCAGGACCTATTTTGGCTGCTCAACCTGCACTATTTGTCATTTGTGTTAGTCTCATATTCTTTTTATTCATAAGCTGCCTCCTTTCTTTATAAAAAATGAATGATAGACAATCGTACATTTTTCTGTCTATCATTATAACACAACCATATTTCACCCTAAAGTTAAATTTTACAATTACTGCTTACTTAATCCACTGTTATCAAGCTCTTTATATCCTTGTACTTTTCTTCACCAATACCACTTACATTATTCAGTTCCTCTATAGATTTAAAGCTCCCGCTGTTATCTCTATATTCTATCACCCTTTTTGCTATGGCAGGTCCTATACCCGGAAGTGAATCCAATTCTTCTAAAGTAGCTTTATTTATATTTATTTTGCCTTTTTTTATTGATGTGGGAGCGATATATGAATTTCTGCTCCCCTGCTCTATTGTTTCACCTTTTTTTGGTACATATACCATATCTTCGTCATTTAGCTTCTGCGCCATGTTTATCCCGTTTAAGTCTGCATTCGCAGAAGCCCCTCCGGCCAATCGAATCGCATCCTCAACTCTAGAATCCATTGGCAATGTTACATTTACAGGTGCTTTCACACTGCCACAGACATAAACAGTTATATCTGTATTCTCCACTACAGCTTCCTTTGGCTTTTCCAGAGCCTGCGGTTGTTCACCTTCATCAATTAGTACAACTTGTGTGCTGTAGACAGTATTTCTATATACTATTCCAGAAATCGTAAGCAAAATTATTATAATAAGAGTTATAATTTTCTTATTACTTGTCCAATTGTAAATCATAATTACCACTCCTCCAAATCAAATTATAACACCATAAGTTTGAATATTCAATATATTATTACTTTGATGATTTTACTCGTTTTTTTTGGTATACTATATGGGTATATCAACTTTTTTTCAGGGGTATTGGAGGACACTGAATGAAAAAACTTACAGCTTTATTGATTGCAGCTTTTACTTTAATGTCAAGTTACACAGTTTATGCAGAAGCACCTCAAATTTCAGCACCGGCAGCTATTTTAATAGATGCCGAATCAGGTAGAGTTTTATATGAAAAAAATGCGGATACCAAACTGTATCCTGCAAGTACAACTAAGGTCATGACCGGATTGCTGGCATCAGAATACAAGAATCTCGATGATAAGGTTACAGCTTCCAACAATGTTTTAACCATAGAAAAAGGAAGCAGCCAAATATATATCAATCCCGGCGAGATATTAACAATGCGACAGCTCTTGTATGCGCTTATGTTAGAGTCAGCCAACGATGCTGCAATTGTAATTGCAGAGCAGCTAGGCGGCAGCGTCGAGGGCTTTTCCACCATCATGAACGAAAGAGCAAAAAGCTTAGGAGCTGTAAACACGAATTTTGTGAATCCCAATGGTCTACACGATGACAATCACTATACCACAGCAAGAGATTTGGCACTTATAGCAAGAGAAGGTATGAAGAACCCTATTTTCAGGGAAGTCGTAGGCACCTTTCAATATGAAATACCGGCTACCAATAAACAGGAAGCTAGAAATTATATCACAAACAGCAATAAAATGATATGGAAAATCAACAATAAATATAAATATGAAAATGCCATCGGTATCAAAACCGGTTATACTTCAAAAGCTCATCACGCATTGGTAGGTGGTGCAAAAAAAGATAATATGGAGCTTATTTCTGTTGTACTGGGTGCTGACGCCGATTCCTTCTATCCAGAAACTATTTCACTATTTGAATATGGTTTTGCCACTTTCAAAAAACTGGAGCTTCTAAAGAAAGACATGATAGTTACTACAATAGATATCGAAAACGGCGATAGAAAGCTAAACTTACTTGCAGCTGAGGACTTTGCAATAACAGGCAAGGAAACAGAATTAGATGAAATTCAAAAGGCAAAAATAATTAAACTCAAAGAAGATATAAAGGCTCCTGTAAAAAAGGGCGATATTATAGGAACCATATCCTATAGCCTTGACGGCAAAGAACAGAAGAACATTGATCTTGTTGCGGAAGAGGATGTGCTAAGCACGAAGCTGCTTGATCAGATTGCTGAAGCTAAAAAGAAGATTAATTGGTGGCAAGTAACCTTGATATTTGTAGTACTTTTTCTAGCCTGGAGAACTATAGTGACCTATAAAAAACTCCAGCGCAAAAAACGCGGCATGTTTCTAGACAGACGAAAAAGATATTAATATAAAAGACATGATACCTAATTCAAAGGTATCATGTCTTTTAATATTTATTCAATGTATGCTATCACTTCGATTTCTACCAACACATCCTTAGGAAGCCTAGCTACCTCCACACAGGATCTTGCAGGTTGCTTGCTGTTAAAAAACGTAGCATAAACCTCGTTTATTTTGGGGAATTCATTCATGTCCTTAATAAATACCGTCGTCTTAATTACCTTCTCCAAACAGCTGCCTGCTGACCCAAGCAATTCCTTAAGATTCTCAAGCACCTGCTTCGTCTGCTGCTGGACTCCGCCCTCAACAATTTGCATTGTATCCGGTACCAAGGGTATCATTCCGGAAGTGTAAACCATGTTGCCAAGCTTTACAGCCTGTGAATAGGGTCCAATTGCAGCCGGAGCTTTAGTTGTTGATATTATTTCTTTCATTTTAACCCTCCTATAAACTCTGCAAAGCTTAGTTTGTGTTTGTTTTTTAGGCCTTTAGTGCCGTAGAAAAACATTTACACAAAATTAGCTTTGCTGTGTTTTTTCATTTATTTCTCAATATGAAACTAAGCTTCTATCCTAATTTCGTCCAGGTAATTATATATAGTATATCTTGATACACATAGCACCTTTGCGACATAATCAATCGCACCCTTGACCAGAAAAATACCCTGAACTTCAAGCAACTGTACTACATTCACTTTTTCTTCTTTGGTCAAAAAAGCCACCGGTTTTCCCATAGATTCCAAAGTTTTGTCAACTATTCTAGATAGTACATCATTTATTGTATCCGTTCCACTACCCTCAGCGCTTAGAAAATTGACTTCATCGTTAATATGAGTAAACTCGTTTATTAAGTTTCTCATAACAGTTAGCTCAGAAATATCAAAGTTAATGCATAGGAACCCTACTATACTGTCCTTTTCATCCTTTATATACATGGATGTAGATTTAAGTACTCGTCCATCTTTCGTTTTCTTTAAATAATTCACTTTATTGCAGCTAAAATCACCTTTTCTTAGATCAGCTAAGCCATATTCACTCATAGGTCCCCCGACCACTCTATTTGTTACATGGCCATTTGCAATAGCAACTATGGAATTATCCGGGTTTCTTACATCGTGCAGCACTACCTCACAGTTTCTTCCAAAGGTATTCGCTATACCGTCTACCAGGGGCATCATATTCTTCAGAATTGGGTGTAATCCTTCATGCATCGCATAACCCTCCTAAAATATAAACATATTAAAATCCCTCACCTGACAAGTGAGAGATTTGACTTCACATTTAAATGTTATCCTATTCCTCATTATGAACAGGTATATCCTTTGCATCCACCCATATTCTTTCTAGATTATAGAACTCTCTTTCGTCTGAATGGAACAAATGTATTACTACATTATTAAAGTCCATTAATATCCATCTTCCGCCTCTAAAGCCCTCTTTGTGATACAGCTTATGACCCTCTCGCTGCATTTTTTCTTCTAATTCATCAGCCATTGCTTGAACTTGAGTAGTAGATGTTCCCGTAGTAATTATAAAGTAATCTGACAATGTTGATATTTCATGTATATCAAGTAATCTTATATCCTTTGCTTTCTTATCCTTTAACAGCTCCACTGCCTTGTTTGCCATTTTCGTAGATTCTTCGTACATATTCTTCCTCCTATAAACTCTGCAAAGCTTAGTTTGTGTTTGTTTTTTAGGCCTTTAGTGCCGCGAAAAAACATTTACACAAAATTAGCTTTGCTGTGTTTTTTCATTATTTTCTCTGAAAAGCTTAGTTTGTGTTTGTTTTTTAGGCCTTTAGTGCCGCGAAAAAACATTTACACAAAATTAGCTTTGCTGTGTTTTTTCATTATTTTCTCTGCAAAGCATAGTTTGTGTTTGTTTTTTAGGCCTTTAGTGCCGTAGAAAAACATTTACACAAAGTTAGCTTTGCTGTGTTTTTCATTATTGTCTGTCATTTCCTATAATAATAGTTATATCATATTGATAATTAGTGTCAATATCAGAATCAATAATATTAATCCCAGCTTCTTTTGCCACCAACTCCAGCTCATTGCCTGCTCCCCTTCTGTCTATTACCCTGGAGTAGCTATAGGTCAAATCCTTTGTATCCCCAACCTTATCTACAACAAAGCCCTTTTGCTCCAGCTCCTTTTTTAAAGCAGAAGCTAAGCCTTTGGTTTTTGTACTGTTTAATATTTCTATCTTTACATTCTCTTTAACAATATTATTCACTCCAACGTCATCTGCTCCTGCTGAGGTATTCTGAGCTGTCTCTTTCTTAGGGGCACCTAATTCCACATCATTATTTTCCATCATTTCCCTTAGCTTCTGCTCATCATGCAGGAAATAGGCAACGCCATTGAGCGTACCACCCTCCCCTGGAATTGTATACATTTTGATACTGCCTACATCTACTTTAGCAATATTCAATGCATAGCCTGCGATTTCACTCTGCTCCAAATTTGTTTTAGTGTTTTCTGCCATTGCATTTATTAGATCTAGCGCTTTTGGAATCATAGCCGGACTGGTCAGCTTGTCAATAAAAAGCTTTGCAAATTCCTGCTGTGCTTTTATTCTGCCCAAATCCTGATCTGCATAACCGGATCTATACCTTAGAAAGTGCAATGCCTTCTCACCATTAAGTACTTGAATTCCCTTTTTTATATGGATATACAAATCTTGCACAGGATCCTCATAGTCCATATCAGAAGGAACATTCATCTTGATTCCGCCCATTATATCAACGATTTTTTCTACACCTTTAAAATCAACCTTTATATAATGATGAATCGGGATACCTAGAAAGTTGCTGACAGTTTTCATTGCCAGTGCTATACCTTCTTTTTTCCCTATCGCTGCATTGATTTTGGTATAGCCGTAACCAGGTATGTTTACTCTGGTGTCCCTCGGTATAGATATTAACGATACTTGCTGTGTTTCCTTGTTGTATCTGACAACTATAATCGTATCCGACCTCGCTTCATCCACCCCAAGGAGCAAAGTATTGATTACAACTTCCTCTTTTGCTTCAGGTGGTGCAAGATCATCATTTTCTATTATAGTTGCTTCATAATCCTTATCTTTCATAAGGGACTCCGCTTTATTGAGGTATAAATAACCTCCACCTAATATACTTAAAAAAACTATAAAAGAGATAACAAATATTAAAATATATTTTTTCAAAGTCTATAACCCCATTTCCTATTCCTTGATCTGCTTCAAAATATAATTTCTTGCAAGAAAAGTATTCGAATGAATCAAAGACCTCTTCCCTATCAAAAATCTGATTGAAGAATCAAATGCAGCAATCATGGCCTCATCAATATTCTTTAAGGAAAGACTCCTTATATACTCCACCCCTGGAAAGATTCTTGAAGGCTCCATTACATCAGAAAGAAACAATATTTTTTCAAGCAGAGTCATATTTTCTTTACCGGTAGTATGAAATCTAACAGCTGAAATAATATCCTCGTCAAAGATTCTAAATTCATTTCTAATTGAATATTCAGCAGTATGTGCATGCAATAGCTCCTTAATATTATAAGTGAGTTCATCTACCTGTATTCCTAAGGACACAAGCATGCTTTGCTGAATCTCAATTTCAAGTTCTCTTGTACAATCATGAACCAAGCCTGCTATATATGCTTTTTGACTATCTTGATGATATATTTTTGCGAGCCTTACTGCTGTTTTAGCTGTATTTTCTGAATGATTGTATCTTTTTGGAGATAATGTATTTCTTAAGTATCCCTTTATGAAATTGATATCTGTCAAATGTTTCACTTCCTATATAACTTATGATCACTTATATACTGTTCTACTGCCTCTGGTACCAAATATCTTATAGATGTACCTTGTTCAATCCTTTTTCTCAAATCTGTTGAAGAAATACTTAGCCCCGGAACATCCATGATATACAGCTCACTATTATACTTAGACTGTAAGTGATATAGTTTTTGTTCCAACTTAGACTTATCATAGCCTGGACGAGTTACAGCAATAAAACTGCATAGCTTTAGTAGCTGCTCCACCTTATACCATGTCTCTAGCTCCAGTAATGCATCCGCTCCAGTAATAAAAAACAGTTCTACTTCATTTCCATAGTATTTATTTAATTTCTTTATTGTATCAAGTGTATATGTATAACCATTTCTATTCATTTCGATATCAGAAACCTCAAAATATGGATTTGAAGCGGTTGCCAGCAATGTCATATCATATCGATGAGCCTCATCAGTCCGTACACACCCTTTTTTGTGGGGTGGATTACCAGAGGGAATAAATATTACCTTTTGACAGTTCAGTCCCACTCGTACCTCTTCTGCAGCAGCCAAATGACCATAGTGTATTGGGTCAAAGGTACCACCCATAATTGCAAATCGCAATTTAGACATTGATGATTCATAAGTATTCATTTTACTACCTCTATATGTAAACAATGATTACTAAATATTATACACTATTTAAAATGGAATTAAAAGGTTTTGAATTTGGTAAAACTTATAACAAGTGGCAGGCACAGCAGTTATCCCGTTACAGATCAAATACCTGGATAACTGCTGTGCCTGCCACACATTAAATGACTATTTGAGGATTTTCTTGA
>MGOS01000025.1:19946-25180 GCA_001797185.1 Clostridiales bacterium GWB2_37_7 | reverse complement strand
TGCCAGGTGCTCCTTCATTTCTTATTGATTGATTGCTTATTTCAGGCTGAGCCTGCGGTCTTGCTTGAGCTTGCTGTACAGGCTTTGGTTGTGCTTGCTTAGATTCTACCTCCGGTACTGTCATACTATCAAACAAATTATTAACCAAGTCTTTAGCAAATTCTATTGGCAGCAATTGCATAATTTCACTGTCTATAACATCACCAATTTCCATCCTGAATGCAATTTTAACTACCTTATCCTCCGGAACAAACTGATGTGCTATGGATGAATCACTAAACAGCATTGTAAAAGCCTTTGGCGGAGATATATCTATTCTCTTATTAAACATACTTGCCAGTGATGTAGATGAAGAACCAATCATTTGATTCATTGCTTCACTTATGGCACTTAAATGCAGATCTGTTACCGGCTCACTGTTGGTTTGCCCAGTGCCACCCATCATTAAGTCTGTAATAATCTTTACATCGTCTTCCTTTAAAATTAAAAGATTAGATCCAATTAATCCTTCCTTGTACTCTACCTGAACTGCTACATAGGGTGTTGGATAATGACTTTCCAGTTCCTTCCACGTAAGAACTGTTACTCTTGGAGTGGTAATACTCACCTTATGATTTAATAAAGTATACAAAGTAGTTGCTGAGGTACCCATGCTGATATTGCCTATTTCACCAAGAGCGTCTTTTTCTTCATCTGTTAGAATCTCATGAACTGAAGATGAATCTTGTTGAGGACCACTGCTATCGCCCCTTAAAAGAGCATCTATTTCCTCTTGTGACAGCATATCACTCATCTAAATCATCTCCTTTCTTACTCGCATTTGTAATCTTTACTGCAACTCTATTCTTTTTCAATCCAGGTTTCCCATAAAACTTATGATTGTTGCCGATTAATATTCTTAAGTCTTCACCTATATTTGTATCTAAAGTAACAACATCACCTAGCTGAAGTTCTATAAAATCCCCTATTGTAATTTCTGATGTGCCCAGAACTACTCTAACCGGCAATAGGGTCGTCTCTATTTTTTTCTCAATAACCTTTAATTCGTTATTTGAAATTTCTTTTGTAATACCAGAAAACCAAAACTTTGTACTTAATTTGGGGATTATGGGCTCAATTACCAAGTGTGGAATACAAATATGAATCATTCCATCTATATTTCCGACCTTTGTATTAAGCGTTATTAGCGCAACGGTCTCGTTTGGAGACATAATTTGTGTAAATTGAGGGTTTGTCTCAATTTTTTTCAACTTCGGTTTGAGATCAATTACGTTTTTCCATGGATCCCTCATATAAGCAATCATTTGTCCCAATATCTTGTCTAAAAGTGTAAGTTCAATTTCAGTAAAGCCTCTCGTTCTCTCATAGGCATTACCTGACCCTCCAAGCACTCTTTCTATCATTGCAAAAGCTGTATTTGGCGCCATTTGAACAATTATAGAGCCTGTCAGGGGAGCAAAATCAACTATCCCTAATACAGATGGATTTGGCATTGAATTGCTAAATTCATTATAAGTAAGCTGATCAACAGATATTACTTCAATTTGTACCAATGCACGTAAAAATCCGGACAAATAGGTCTGCAATAACCTGGCAAAGTTTTCATGCATGATTTGTAACGTTCTTGTGTGGTCCTTTGCAAATTTGTTCGGAAGTTTAAAATTATATTCTCTTACTTTACGATCTTCTTTTACTTCTTCAATTTCATTTACACTTAACTCACCAGAGTTCAACGCACTAAGAAGGGCGTCTATTTCACCTTGGGACAGAACCTCGGTCATGTTGATCACCTCCCTTTAGAAAAACAAATAAAAAAATTACTGCACTATAAATTCTTCAATATTTGCATCAACTAATTTTTCAGTTGAGATTATCTTCTTTATTAAATCAACGATTTCAGCCTCCAATTTTAGCTGCCCTTCTTTTCCAGCTAAATCCTGTTCTGTTTTTCCTCGCATTATAAGATTTATCTTCTCGATTATTGCAGATTTTTTATAATCCAAAAGTGATACCAACTTTGAATCTACTTCCAGCTTGACTGTGAGTTTAACCATCTTTTTACTATCTTTGACATTGTTGACAAAGGAGTTTCCAAATTCATACAAAACAATATTTTTATCGATAGTAATCTCTTTAATTTTTGGTTCTTCGGGTTTATTCAACACAAATATATATAATATTATACCTGATAATATGGACAAAAGTAAAAGTATTATAATAGCAATTAATACTAAATTTTTCTTTTCCATGACTAGCCTCCAGATTCTCTTATATATTTCCTCTAATTAATCTTTATTTGACCTAAGTATTACCATATCAACTCTTCTGTTATTTTTTCTACCCTCCACAGAGCTATTGTCTCTTAATGGATATTGATCAGCATAACCAGCAGCAGATAACCTTATGGGACTTATGTCATTTTCATCTATCATATACTTTACTACGTTAACAGCTCTTGATGTAGAAAGCTCCCAGTTAGAAGGATACTTAAATGTGTTAATTGGCACATTGTCAGTATGTCCCTCTACTGTTATTTTTTTGTTTGTATCATGAAGAACTTCAGAAACCTTGCTAATAATTTGCTTTGCTGGGGGTGTTAAATCAGCTTTACCCGAATCAAACAAAACGTTATCTAAAAATCTTATTAGCAAGCCTCTTTCATTAATTTCAAGTTTAATCTGTCCATTTAGCTCGCTTTCCTCTAGAATTTTTTGCAATTCTTCCTGCATATCGCTAAATTCTTCATATTCAGTAGGTGCTTCTGTCGGACTATCACTCGGAAAATTATTGATTAAAGGCTCCAAAGTGACAGTAGTTCCTGAGTCAAGCACCCCTAGTGAACCGGAAAGAGATTGAACAACAGCCTTATATCTTTGCGAGTCAATTGAAGACATGGAGAAAAGTAAAACGAAAAAAACCAGAAGTAGAGTCATCATAACTCCATAGGTCGCTAACCATTCCGGTGCACCTGCCTTATGCTCATCCTGCTTTTTCCTGGCCATTGTTATTCACCCTCTTTTTGTTCCTTCTCTGCACCAATTTTTGCACGCAGCTTTGGCGCCATAAATGCTTTAAGTTTTTCTTCTATTATTCTCGGATTTTCCCCCGCTTGGATGGAAAGCATTCCTTCCAGCATTACTTCCTTCATCAGTATTTCTGATGCACTTCTTAACTTAAGTTTGTTTACAACGGGGTTACAGAACACATTTGCAATGATTGAACCATACAATGTAGTCATAATCGCAACCGCCATATTTGGTCCTAACGTGGAAGGATCTGAAAGGTTTGCAAGCATATTTATCAGTCCAATAAGAGTACCCAGCATACCGAAGCCTGGTGCCATAGTGGCCATAAACTCGAAAAGAGACTGGTTGCCCTTGTGTCTATCTTCAATAAAAGATAATTCTGTTTCCAATATGTTTCTAACCAATTCTGGATCTGTGCCGTCAACAATTAGAAGTACTCCCTTTTGAAGAAAGCTGTCTTGCAAAGCTTGTGCTGCTTCCTCCAGTGCCAACAAACCTTCTTTTCTTGCAACATTGGCTAATTCTATAATTGACTTAATGATCCCCTCTGCTTCCAAGGCTTTATAGAAGAATACATGTTTAAGTGATCCTATGGCCTCTTTTGTTTTTCCAAAGGGAAATGCAAAAATAACCATGGCAGCCGTGCCGCCAAAGGTTAATATTATAGAGGGAATATCAATATATCCAGCCAAATCACCACTTAGTAAAATTGTTAGAAGCATAACCGCTATACCGGCGGCTAACCCGACAAATGAAGCTATGTCCAATTAAAAGCACCTCGCTTAAGTTTCTATTTAGTAATTAGAGGTAAATCGACAAAAATCCTCTTTTTATACGTAATTATTTTTTCTACAACTTCCTCTGGAGTTTCACGCAAGTAGTGTTTTTTACCATCACGAAGTGTAATTAGGGTATCAGGTATAGATTCTATTAATTCAATCAGTTCACAATTTATATAATAGCTTGTACCGTTGATATTTGTCACTTTAATCATTAAATAACACTTCCTTTAGATAGTCCCTGAGCTAAGTGCTCAGGGACTAAATTATTTTATCTCTTAAGATTAACCAGTTCTTGAAGCAGTTCATCAGAAGCTGTGATGATTCTAGAGTTTGCTTGGAAACCTCTTTGCGTACTAATCATTTCTGTAAACTCTCTAGATATATCAACATTGGACATTTCCAAGGTTCCCGGGTTTATCGAGCCCATGCTGCCATCACCTGGCACGCCTATTATGGCATCACCTGAGTTAGGTGTCAACTGGTACATGTTCTCTGCGGTTTTCTCAAGACCTGCTGGGTTTTTAAACACCGCTAGCGCAATTCTTCCAATTACCTTGTTCTGACCGTTTGTGAATACTGCATTTATTTCTCCCGTTGGCGCAATGGAGAAGCTATCTAAGAAGCCCTGTGGGAATCCATCACTTTCAGTTATCGCCGCATTTGAGTCACTAGAGAACTGCGTAAGCTTTGAGAAATCAGAAGCCACATCAAACGGAGCAGAACCATTCTTGGCAGGAATACTTAATGTAATTCCTTTCAAACTTGCAGCAGTTAACTTACCGTTCGTGTCGAAACTAATTGGTATCGCCACATTAGCAAGTGTGCCAGCGGTTGACTGATTTAGTGTGTCAGTCGCACTTGCACCTTCTTTGAAAAATTTTCCTGTATCCAAATCTTGTATAAATACTGCCCAATCACTATCTCCTCCACCTGATGCACCTGCCGCTGTAAGTCCTCTTACGAAGGTGTATTTGACATTATGTGCTCCACCTAATCCATCGGTGTATTGATAGGTTGCCTCCCAGTATTTTGTATTTGAATCAAAGGCTAAAGTGTCAGGAGCTGTTCCTGCTCCTGCAGTATAAGTTACTGGCGCTGCGCCTGCAGCCTTAGCAATAGAATTATCTAGGTTCCCTTCAAAGGTTGAGAATGTTGTTGCCTTTGCATCATCAGCCTCTGCCTTTGAAATTTTGATACCCTCTAAATTGCTTTTCATGACACCTGTAGCTTGGTCTACCATAAAGCCCAATACCTTTGCTCCATTAGATGCAACCAGATTTCCTGATTCATCTAAGGAGAAGTTACCAGCTCTTGTGTAGCTTCTGCTTAGATAGTCTGCTGAATCAGAGACTACAAAGAAACCATCTCCATTAACTGCTAAGTCTGTGTTGTTGTCAGTTCTTTGAACCGCCCCTCTAATATGGAA
>MGOS01000025.1:18807-19907 GCA_001797185.1 Clostridiales bacterium GWB2_37_7 | reverse complement strand
GAAGGTAACTCTTTGACCCTTAAAGCCCACTGTGTTAACATTAGCTATATTATTGCCTATAATATCCATTTTGAGCTGGTGTGCTCTTAGTCCGGATACACCGGAGTACATCGATCTCATCATAATTAATACGACCTCCTAAAGTTTTATAGTTCCTTTCTTCTATCATTCCGAAAGGTTAAGCCTCCTTAGTTGTGCCTGAACTTTTTTGTTTTACAAATAAAGTTTTGCACTTATATGTCAAACACTCTATATTTGCAGCATTTCATTTATTGCAAATATTACGAGTTTTAACACTAGGTCCAGCTTAAATAATTACTGCTCCATCTATATTGGTGAAAACGTTATTTTTTAATGTTTCTTCTGTAGCAGCTGTAATAACCGTCTTATTCTTAATACTGGTTACCAATGCAGTGTTACCCATTATAATCAGTGCTTCCTTCACACCTTTTTCTGCTGCCTTGTTAACTGCATCATTTATTTTGCTTACATCTTCTTTTGTCAGCTTGATGTTTCTAGCTTGAAGTCTTTCCAGCGCATGCTTAGAAAATTTCACTTCAGTTTGATTGTTTATCTGCTGCTGCAGCAAAGCCTCAAAACTCTGTCCTGGTGTTATTCTTTGTGATTGATTGTTATTTGGGGTTAAATTAGGCTTTATAACCGGTATTATCGGTTTGCTGTTGTATATACCGCTCATTGCCTCACCTCAATTCATCATTAATTTACTTGGTATATCGCATCTACAAGCACTTCTTTGTCACCAATCTGAGCATATATGCTGCTCTTATCTATTCTTACTCCAGCAACATTCCCGACTATCTCTTCAAAGTTATTACCTGTATCATCTGTGGCAACCTTAGCTTTTACATCTTTTCCAATCAGGTTAAATGCTGAAGACATTTTGAAATTTTGGTTAATAGTCTGCATTTGCTGATATGGGCTGATTGCATTGGTTACTTCCTTTACATTTTCAAATAACACTTCCTTGCCCGCAACCTTTAAATAAATCTTGTCGCCATCGATCCTTACCATACTTACTTCTCCGGCAATTTCCTTTGTTTCATTTGTTGTTTCATCAACATAGGTTGCCTTCACAAGCT
>MGOS01000025.1:16584-18795 GCA_001797185.1 Clostridiales bacterium GWB2_37_7 | reverse complement strand
TTTTGTGCTTGCTCTAAGGCTGAAAACTGTGCCATTTGTGCTATAAATTGAGAATTATCCATTGGCTCCAAAGGATTCTGATTTCTCATTTGCGTTACCAATAGGTTCAAAAATGCATCCTTATCCAGATCATCGTTATAGGTTCTTGTTTCTTGCTGTACTGAGCCTGCGCCCACTCTATTGATCGCCATGCTTACCTCCTACGCTCTATAATCTACCTTGCCTTCATGATAGTTGTATGGATTTACATTGATACTTATTTCATCATCCAACTCCATATATTCTCCTGTTGGTTTACTGTTTAGCTTAATATTCCTTTTCCATTGTTCGAAGCTTTGGCTTGAATTAAATTCTGAACCTTGTTGTCCTACTGAAACACTGAGACTTTGAACCGATACACCTTTTTCTTGTAATGCATCCTTTAACTGATTAAAGCTTGACTCCAACACTTCCTTAACTTGCTGACTTTCAGCTATAAACTTAGCTGTAATCAAGCCATTTTCTACAACAAGCTTAAGATTTAGCTTTCCTAAGCTCTCAGGCTCCAACTTCATGATCATCTCTTGATAAGCGCCCTGTACAAGTATATCGACTTTTTTGATAACTTGATTCATTATATCTGTGCTATTAATCTTAACCATACTGTCCTTGTTGACGCTTGTATTTACTTGCTTAACATTTAGCTGAAAGTTAAGCTTTTCATTCTGAGGGGCAAAACCATCCTTAAACAAATCTGGATTAAGCTTGTCCGCTACTAATGCTTGCTTGTTATCACTTGTCGCTTCATTTTTGTAGGAATTCCCGGCCTCATCTTGATTTTTACTTTCTTTGTTGATCTTGCTGTCATTCGTATTGTCTGTGCGAACTGCTTCTATTTGCTGATTTTTATCAATTTGATTAATCTCTGAAGCAGTACTGCTTAGCTTTACAACTTCTTGCTTTTCCTGCTTTATTGCTCCCTTTGAAGCCTGTTCTAATGCGGTCAAATCATACCTTGGTTTTTCTATTTGCTGAAAAACTTGATCCAATTGCTTTCCGACCCGGTTCAGCTTTGCTGCGAAATCTTTTATTAATGGTTCTATTTGCTTCAACTCTACTTTCTGTCCAGTTGCCACTTCAAGCTGTTTAGCAAATTCAGCAATGTCTATTTTCAGAGACTCTAATTGATTGTGTAATTCCTCTGCAGGAGCTGTCATCGGTAAATTTAGAACTTGCTCAAGCTTTTGAATGGCTCCCTGCAACGCTGTTTTAAGTGCCTCTGAGTCCGGATCAGTTGATCCCTCCTTCTTTAACGCCTCAAGTGTTTGCATCAGCTGTTGGATCATTTCCATTATCGATTTAATTGTATCATCTGTTGCTTTGGTCTCCTCTGGTTTTTCAACAATTTCTGTTGCTTCAGATTTCACTGTCTCATTTTCTGCTACATCTACATCTGTTTGTTCCAAAGCTTCAACTGATTTTTTATCTTTGACTTCAGCTTTCGGGTTGCTGCTTGACATAATCTTCGCATGCTTTTCTGCTTTGTTTTCAGTTGTCCTTTGTGAATATGAATCAACAGCTTTTTTATTTTGTTTATTCTCCGTAACAATGCCTTTTCTTGCTTCGGAAAATTCTTTTCTAAAGCTTGCCTTTTCATTCTCAAGGGTTTTGCTTGGAACATCAAATTTCTGCTTCAGCATACTGCTTTTTTGTACAATAGCGACGATGTCCACTGCGTTTTGCATCACTTCACCTCCTTTTAATTTTCAAGGCATATCCTTGTATTTATTACTGCGTTACTGTTGTATCAATAGCTGGCTGTAAGGATATATCTTCCAGCAGCTGTGCAGCCTGTAAAGGGTCCATAGCAGCAAGTATTTGTGATGCCTTCTCTTTTTTCATATTTCGTAGAATTTGTACTACGCTTTCCTTTTCCTCCATACTAAGCAGTATCTGTACTGATTTGGAGGTTTCGATTTTCTCTAAATAGGCAACCTGCTCTCGAACATTCGTAATTTTTTCACTTAGCTGATCTGTCATACTGTTTATATCAGCTTCCTTCGTAGCCAATTCTTGCTCCTTTGTCAGTAATTCCTTTTCTTTTTTATCCAGTTCTTTTGATTTTTCATTTAATTGCTGTTCTTTAATTGCTAGGTTATTTTTTTCTATATCCAGCTTTTCTTGCTCTATTTCTTCTGGTGTTTTATTTTCCAATGCAGGCTGTATTAGCTT
>MGOS01000025.1:1273-16564 GCA_001797185.1 Clostridiales bacterium GWB2_37_7 | reverse complement strand
AAATATCGCACCAATCGCGATAACTATCGTTAATAGAATTATAATTAGAATAAGCCCCAACGTGCTTTTTTTCTTTTTTTTGCCTTCTTCCACAACTGAGTTTTTACCAGGATTTTTGGGATTTTTATTCTGAGATTGCTGCATAACCATTTCCTCCCATTATTTATTGCTTTGTTTAAAGGACACCAGGTCATCTACCAGCTTTTCCTCGTTTTTCTGTTCAGTATACAAATGCTTGCAATAATCAATTTCCTTAAGCCTCTCCATAATCTTTCTGTCCTGAACAGCTTCAACAAGCTCTTGCCTGCAGTTTTCCAGATGCTCCTCTGCCATATTGGTTCTGACTTTTTGGTTGGAAATGCTGTGCTTGTAGTATTCTTTGTATTGCTGCTGCTTAACAAGTTCCTGAATGGATATTCCTTCAGCAGCAGCTCTTTCTACTTCATTGCACATATTAATCATTTCGGCATTTAAGTTCTCCAACTTTAGCTTTTCGTTCTCTAATCTTTGTATCGCAGCTCCAAATTCATTTTTCTTATCTTTTTCCATGCTTTCTTTTAGCTTTAGTATGTTTTGAAGCTTAAATTTGTATCCTGCCATAAGCATACTCCTTATGAAATAATACTTTTCATAACAGTCAGAACCTCATTCATTTCAATCTTTTCATGAGTCTCTTGTGTAAGGAATCTATTAATATGTTCTATTTTATCTATCGCTCTATCTATATTTTTATTGCTGCCACGTGTGTAAGCCCCAATATTGATTAGATCTTCAGCCTCTTTATAAACAGCCATAAGATTTTTAATTTCATTTGAGCATCGCTTTTGCTCGTTATCTATAATATTTGGCATTACTCTGCTTATACTTGCCAAGATGTCAACTGCCGGATAGTGATTCTTATTAGCTAAGCTTCTGGATAAAACAATGTGACCGTCAAGTATACCTCTTACAGTATCCGCTACAGGTTCATTCATATCATCTCCGTCTACCAATACGGTATACATGCCAGTTATCGAACCAACCTCAGAAGTCCCTGCCCTCTCCAACAGCTTAGGCATAATAGCAAAAACAGAGGGTGTATAACCACGTGTTACCGGTGGTTCCCCAACAGCTAGCCCTACTTCTCTTTGTGCCATTGCATATCGAGTCAAGGAATCCATCAACAGCATTACATCCTTTCCTGAATCTCTAAAGAATTCTGCTATGGAGGTTGCTAACTGCGCTGCTTTCAATCTTACTAAGGCCGGTTGATCTGAGGTAGCTACAATTACAACAGATCTCGCTAAGCCCTCTTCCTGCAAATCGTTTTCTATAAACTCTCTGACTTCTCTTCCCCGTTCTCCAATAAGTGCAATTACGTTGACATTCGCTTTTGTATTTCTCGCTACCATCCCCATTAAGGTACTTTTACCAACGCCGCTACCAGCAAAAATACCCACTCTTTGTCCTTTACCTATGGTGAGCAGCCCGTCGATACATTTGACTCCCAAGGGCAATACTTCATCAATTTTCTTCCTGGTTAAAGGATTTGGAGGGGTATTTTCAACAGGATAATAAAGCTTGCTGTCTATTAGCTTCTTGCCGTCAATGGGATTTCCCATACCGTCTAATATTCTTCCCAGCAAGCTGTTATCTACCTTTACCATAAGTGATTTACCCATTGCTTCAACAACGCTGCCCGGACCAATTCCACTCATATCGCCCAATGGCATAAGGCTAACTATATTGTTTTTGAAGCCAACTACTTCTGCTACAATTGGTTTTTGGCTTTTGATAGGATATATATGGCAGATTTCTCCTAAATTCACCGCCGGACCCAATGATTCTATAGTCAAGCCGACAACCTGTGAAACTCTGCCGGAATATTTCACAAAATCATGAGTTGATATAATATTTTTGTACTTTGAATAGTTAATCAAAATATCACTCATTTCTCATCAGATATTCGAACGCTTTTTGTATTTCATTCATTTGTATGTTAATTCCTGCATTAATCTCGCCTGAAGTTGTTTCAATGATACAACTTCCCTTTTGCAGTGCTTTGTCACAATAAATTTCCAAATCATTGATTCCCTCAGCAAGCATAATAATTCTATTTTTATTTTCCTTAGCATAATCATAATCTAGTTCTGATACTCTAATGATAAGCTTATCCTTAAATGCACATTTTGTAAGTGCTTGCTTGATCAAAGAAATCAAAACATCAGGATTTTGCGTAAGCTCTTCACCTATTACCTTGCGAGCAATATCTAGAACCATATTCATTATTTCAGTTTCTGCATCACTATATATGTTAATGTTTCTTGCATCAAGCTGTTGCTTAAGCTCCATGGCTTTTTGAATAATTGCTTCTGCTTTGCTTAAACCTTCAGCATAGCCTGTGTTATATCCTTCATTATAGCCTTGCTTTGCTGAATGCTCATGAATAGCTTCGCTTTCCTTTTGCGCATTCTCAAGTATTTTTTGTGCATCGGAATTTGCCTCTTCAATTATTCTTAAATACATTTCCTTTGCATCTTCGATTATACTGTTGGCTTTCTCCTCCAGAGCCTGGGGTGAATCTGTTTCAGGTGATATTAACTCGCTAGGCTTCTTGATAGGTGGTGCATTTGACTTTATATGTTTAGGAATCCCTACCTTTACATAATTGGATTTAAAAATCCTAGACAATTATTTCATCTCCTCCACCTCTGGAAATTACTATTTCACCTGCATCCTCAAGCTTTCTGATAACATTTACAATCTTTTGCTGTGCTTCTTCTACGTCTCTTAATCTAACAGGACCCATATAGTCCATATCTTCCTTTATCATTTCAGCCAAACGCTTGGACATATTGGAGAATACTGATTTCTGTACATCCTCACCTGCACTCTTAAGCGCCAGTGCCCAATCACCATTTTCCACTTCCCTGATAACTCTTTGTATTGATCTACTATCCAAAGTAACAATATCATCAAATATGAACATTCTCTTTCTGATCTGCTCTGCTAAGTCTGTGTCTTGTACTTCAAGTGACTCCATAATATATTTTTCAGTTCCTCTGTCAACAGAATTCAGAATATCTACAATTGCAGTGATACCGCCAGCCATCGTGTAGTCCTGTGTAACCATTGAAGAAAGCTTTCGCTCGAGGACACGTTCTATTTCCTTTATTATATCCGGTGAAGTCCTATCCATAACAGCTATTCTTCTAGCTACATCTGCTTGCTTGTCCTGAGGCAAAGCAGATACTATTGTAGCTGCTTGCTGAGGCTTTAAATATGCAAGTATAAGTGCAATTGTCTGCGGATGCTCACCTTGGATAAAGTTTAATATTTGACTGGGGTCTGCTTTTCTGACAAAATCAAAAGGTCTTACCTGCAACGAAGCAGTTAGCTTGTTGATCACGTCAAGCGCCTTTTGTCCGCCGAGGGCTCTTTCCAAAATTTCCTTTGCATAGGCTATACCACCCTCAGATATATACTCCTGTGCAAGACACACTTGATAGAACTCGTTTAGGATTGACTCCTTCTCATCTGGTGATACCGTTCTCATGTTGGCAATTTCCAAAGTCAATTGCTCTATATCTTCTTCCTTAAGATGCTTGAAGATTTGGGCTGATTTTTCTGGCCCTAGGGTTATAAGGAGAATGGCTGCCTTTTGGCGACCATTTAGTCCGCTTTTGCCTACTCTAGACATTGTAAATCACTCCTAATCCTCACTTAACCAAGTCTTTAATAATTGAGCAACTTGTTCAGGTTTTTGACCAACAAATTTCTCCAGTTTTTTCTTTAGTTCATTTTTATCTTCAAAATCAATTTCCTGTATTGGCATTCCATCACTCTGACCCGTAGCCGGTACATAAGTACCGTTGGCATTCATTACATAGTCATCTTCCACAGCTTTCCTTCTTCTTAAGAGAGTAAAAATCGCTCCTCCAAGTATTAATACTGCTACCAGTGCAGTTCCAATCATTACATAGGTTTCACTTCTTTTTTGAGCAGCTTCCTGTGCGATTTGATCATTTATAGAATCCTTCAAGCTGGTATCAAAATTCATAACCTTTATGCTTATATTATCATCCAAGGACAAGGCTTGTGTGTTGAAGCCCTGGGTAGCAAATCTAACCAATTCCTTTACATCCTGCTGCAGTAAATCAACGTTTGCGAGTACATCTTCTTTCAAGCTATCCTTATTGATAATAACTGCAATTGTTAAAGCTTCTATATTTCCCTGTTCCTTCACAATTTGCTTTTGGATTTCGTTTATTTCATAGTTTACAACCGTACTTGCTTCATTGTATTGAGCTTTTGATGTATCAGTTTCAACATATTCTGTAATTTCTGTATTTGAATCGGTACCTGGCACACCTGCACTGCCTGCATCAACCCATTCTTTTTTGATATCCTGCATATTTCTAACGATACCTGCATTTTTCTCTACGTCAGGTGCTATAAACTCAGTGCTGTTAATGGCCTCACTGTTAAAATTCAACTTAACAGCTGTAGTGACTTCTACGTTATTTGGTCCAAATACCTTTTGAAGAAACTTTTTAATAGAGCTTTCTAGGTTCTTTTTTACGCCCTCAGTCATATCAAGATTTGAGCCTATTGAGCTGTTATTATCGCCCTTCTTCTCTACCAATGCTCTGCCTGACTCGTCGATAATCTCTATATTTTCTGGTTTTAAGCCTTTTACACTTCTAGCGACATAACCTGCAATACCATTTACCTGCTTTGCATCTAAAGGCTCTGCTCCTGATTTCATTTTGATTATGATACCCGCAGTGGAATCCGTACTGGTTTCTTCAAAAATATTTACATCGTCAGGAATATAAAGCTCAACACTTGCCCACTCCACACCCTTAAGTGCCTTTAATCCTCTTTCGATATCATTTTCTTTTTCCCTTAAATATCTCTGTGTTTTGTCAGCAGTTGTTTCAAAAAATGATGCGTTTCCAGTTTCCGGTATTACACCTTCATCATTAATAACCCCGTCAGCAGCCAGCTGAACTCGTAATTCACTCGCTTTTCCTTCAGGAACATAAACAGTAGTGCCTTCAATCTTTGTTTTAACGCCCAATTCCTTGAGCTTTTCATTAACTTGTCCGGCACTAGTCTGGCTTAAATCATAATATAAAGGTTCATATTGTGTGCGGCTGGCAAAAAAAACAACACTTGCTACAAGCAAAATAGATAATGCTCCGGCAATCATTATTCTCGTCCTGTGACCTTTTTCAAGACCACCCCACACTTCATCGAACCCATTTTTTAATTTATTCAATAGACCGCCCATTTATTCACCTCTCCTACTGTATAAAGGCTTAAAAATAATTGTATTCGAGCCTTTATGTAATGCATAGTGGAATATATGTTTAAGAAATAAAAAGACCTTCCTATGCATCTTTAAATAGGCATACGCATTATTTCTTGATATGCATCTAGTACCTTATTTCTCACTTGCATTGTATATTGTAAAGCTAAATTCGCTTTTTCTGATGCAATCGCTACTTGATGTATATTATCAGTAAGTCCCATTGCCAAAGCTTCATTCAGTTTCTCTGACTCTTTCTGTAGCCCACTTGCCTGTTGTATAGCACTGTTGAGAAATTCTCCGAAGGAAGCACCCTTGGTATTGCTGTCATTGGTAACAATACCCTTTTGGATATTGTTTTGTATCGTCTGAACGGGTAAATTAATTTTCATTATAATCCTCCTATGCAGCTTTAATTATCGTGCTTTTGTTATTATCTACCAATTTCCAAAGCCTTCATAGCTATACTTTTCGCTGTATTCAAGGCTGTTACATTCGCCTCATAGGCCCTGCTTGCTGTAATCAAATTTACCATTTCAGTCATAATATCAACATTAGGCATTTTTACATAACCATTCTCATCTGCGTCAGGGTGGCCAGGTTCATATACCAGCTTAAAGGGAGACTTATCTTCCTGTATGCTTTTAACCTTAACACCTCCGCCAATCATACCCTTACTGGCATCACTTAAATATTGGCTGAAAGGAATGTCTTTATCTGCGCCTTCAAATACAACTACCTGCCTTCTGTAAGGGTCACCATTTGCAGTTCGGGTTGTGTTGGCATTTGCAATGTTTTTTGATATTATATCCATTCTTAGTTTTTCAGCTGTTAAACCCGATGCACTTATGTTAATTGAATTTAAAAAGCTCATTTATTATCTCCTCCCTTCATTAATAGCAGTTCTTATAAATCCAAATTGTTTACTTATCTGAGTAATTAGAGCATTATATTTAATTGTATTCTTGGCAAGCTCTGCCATCTCAACATCTATATCCACGTTGTTGCCATCTTTTCTGGCTGAAGTAAAAGGATCTTGTATGATTTCAGGAGCAGGTATACTTCTCATGTCAGCTCCTATGGGTAGAAATTTGGAGTTCTTATTCAAGCTTCCAATTTGAAACTCTGAAGCAGCGCTGGCTAACTGGTCCGCAAATCTGACAGTTGACTTTTTATAGCCGGGAGTATTGACATTGGCAATGTTGTTTGTTATTGCTTCATTTCTCATCCAAGAAGCATCTAAAGCTTTTTCCAAGGTATTTGTGTTGCCGACAATTTTGTCTAACATGATATTACCCCCTCATTTGAGATGACGAAAAAAATTTACTCAAAATTACTATATTCGACAAGAAAGTATATTTTCCTTTTTAATGTAAATAATTTTGATAACCTTTGCAGCATATTATGTAAGTCTAAGACTTGTCTCTATATGATATATATCGAAATTCAGAGATGTAAACTTTATTAGATACTTATCTATATAATTATAAAATAATTATATAGATTCTATTACTTAATGACAAAGGTATATATTTACACTATGACATAATAATCGAAAAACCAGACACAGTTGAGGTGTCTGGTTTTATGATTTATCTAAGTTTTTTCAATTCTTCCATTAATTTATCATTTAGTATTTTGATATGTGTACCCTTCATACCTAGAGATCTCGACTCGATTACTCCGGCACTTTCAAATTTTCTCAAAGCATTTACTATTACGGATCTTGTGATACCCACCTTATCTGCTATCTTGCTTGCAATTAGCAAACCTTCGCTGCCTTCCAGTTCCTTAAATATATGTTCAACCGCTTCCAGCTCTGAGTAGGAAAGAGTGCCGATTGCCATCTGTACAACTGCTTTTTTACGGGCTTGCTCCTCTATTTCCTCTTGCTTAGATCTCAGTATTTCCATACCGATAACTGTCGCTCCATACTCTGCAAGTACCAAATCGCCTTCAGTAAATGCCGAGTTATATTTACCTATGATAAGTGTTCCCAATCTCTCACCGCTGCCGAAAATAGGAACTACCGTAGAATAGTTTGTGCCCATGCTGCATTTTTCCTGATCGGATAACACACACGCATTCTCTTCACTTTTAATGTTTTCTCTAGTTTCTGTTATTGATAGCAGATTATTATTATAATCCTCTGGGAACTTTTTATCTGCTAGAATTTCATTTTTTAGAAAGTCACATTCTTCTAAACTACCTAAGGCATATCCCAATACCCTTCCTTTACGGCTTAAAGTATAGACATTTGCTTCTAATACCTCACTTAATGCTTTGCACAAATCACTAAATAATACATGTTGTGTACTTAAGGTTTGAAGTACCTTGTTAACCTTCCTCATTTTTTCTATTAATGTATAGCTCATAAGCTTCCTCCTTTGATTTTCTCATTTATTCTTATTAAATTATATATTGATTGAAATCCTTCTTTTTAACATTGCTGAGCAGGGCACCCCTCACATATTCCCTGTTTATGGAGATATTTCCTTTTTCCATTTCAGGAGCTTCAAAGGATATCTCCTCAAAAAGACTTTCCATAACTGTATAAAGTCTTCTTGCACCTATGTTCTCCAAATGCTCATTCATAAATACTGCAATTTCTGCAATTTCGTCTATTGCATCCTCATCAAAGTCAATTTCTAAGCCTTCTGTGCCAAGCAATGCTTTATACTGCTTGACCAAAGCATTATTTGGTTTAATTAAAATTTCTACAAAATTTTCCTTTGTTAAACTGCTTAGCTCAACCCTCACAGGAAATCTACCCTGCAGTTCAGGTATCAAATCAGAAACCTTGGCAATATGGAAGGCTCCTGCTGCAATAAACAGCATATAATCAGTCTTAACCGGTCCGTATTTTGTCATAACAGTGCTTCCCTCTACGATAGGTAGTATATCCCTTTGCACACCTTCTCTTGAAACGTCCGGCCCATTAGAATAGCTTTTTCCTGCAATCTTGTCAATTTCATCTATAAAAATGATACCTTTTTCTTCTGCTCTTTTAACAGCTTCTTCTGTAACACTATCCATATCAATTAGCTTATGAGCTTCCTGACCGGTAATTATTTTTATTGCTTCCTTAACTGTAAGCTTTCTTTTCTTTGTTTTCTTTGGGAATATTCCACCCAGCATATCTTGCATGTTAATGCCGGTTTGGTCCATTCCAAAGCCTGCCAACAGTTCAACAGAACCGTTATTTGTATCCTCAACCTCTATTTCAACAGTTTGCTCATTTAGCTCTCCATTTTCAAGCTTTTGCCTAATATAATATCTGTTTGTATCTATACTGTCATTCTTTTCGTCCACTTCGTCATCAGCCTCATCCTCTTTACTTTGGTAATTAAACAGCATTTCAAAAGGATTCTTATTGGTGCTTTGTTTTTGAGGTGCCGGTACTAAAATCTCTGTCATTCTATCTAAAGCTAAATTATGGGCTCTCTCATTAACATCTTGCATTTTTTCTGATTTAACCATTCTTACAGAGGTTTCTACCAAATCTCTTATAATGGATTCAACATCTCTACCTACATAGCCTACCTCAGTAAATTTTGTTGCCTCTACTTTTATAAATGGTGCGTACACTAGCTTTGCAAGTCTTCGGGCTATCTCAGTTTTACCTACCCCTGTTGGTCCTATCATCAGAATATTCTTTGGCGTAATTTCACTTTTCATTTCATCATCCAAAAGATTTCTTCTATATCTGCTTCGCAGTGCCACCGCTACAGACTTTTTGGCTTTTTCTTGACCGATAATATAATTATCAAGTTCCTTCACAATTTGTTTCGGAGTTAATTCACTCATGCTAACCTCCTAAATCTCTTCAACAGTGATATTATTGTTGGTAAAAACACATATTGAAGCTGCTATTTCCAACGACTTAACAGCTATATCTCTTGCTTCCAACTCCGTATTATAATATAGAGCTTTGGCTGCTGATAGTGCATAATTGCCTCCCGAACCTATTGCAATTACGCCATCGTCAGGTTCGATTATTTCGCCTGTACCTGATATCACAAGTAACGTGTCTTTATCTACAGCTATTAGCATGGCTTCTAAGTTTCTAAGTACTTTATCTTTTCTCCAATCCTTGGCTAATTCAACAGCAGCTCTTTTAAGATTGCCACCGTATTGCTCCAGCTTTTCTTCAAATCTTTCAGATAGTGTAAAAGCATCAGCGACAGAACCAGCAAAACCTACAACAACATTTCCGTTATACAGTCGACGGATTTTTTTTGCTGTGGATTTGATTATTGTGCTTTGGCTCATAGTCACTTGGCCATCACCGGCTATAGCGCTTTTGTTGCCTTTTTTGACAGCTACAATAGTTGTTGCATGTAACATAAACGTCCTCCAAAAATAGAATAATTGTATGTATTGGTCGAATTTTCATAATCTTTTAACAACTCTCATTTATAATATATCATATCTATATAATAGCATGCAAATAATTTACATTGATTTAACAAAGGCTTCCAAGTCATTTAATGCTCTTTCAGCATACTTCCTATATCTTTCGGCTTTACTCTTAATCCGAATACCTAATTCTGGAAATATTCCAAAATTAACGTTCATTGGTTGAAAGTTATTATTGGTATTGTCATTTATGTAATGGCACATTGCTCCATGAGCAGTGGACTTAGGAAATATCAAAGGCTGCAAATCATTTACAATTCTGCTCATATTTATTCCTGCTATCATTCCTGAGGAAGCTGACTCAATATAGCCCTCCACTCCAGTTATCTGACCGGCGAATATGATATTTGGGTTTTTCTTCATCTGTTGTGATAAAGTCAATAGCTTAGGCGAATTAATATATGTATTTCTATGCATGACTCCATAGCGCACAAACTCAGCACCCTCAAGCCCTGGTATCATGCTGAATACTCTTTTTTGCTCGCCCCATTTTAAGTGAGTTTGAAAACCAACTATATTATATAGGGTTCCTTCTTTATTATCTTGTCGAAGCTGTACGACTGCGTGAAATTGTTTTCCAGTTCTTGGATCTGTAAGTCCTACAGGCTTAAGTGGTCCGAAAAGCAATGTCATTGGACCTCTGGCTGCCATGGTTTCTACCGGCATGCAGCCCTCAAAAACAATTTCTTTTTCAAACTTCTTGAGTGGAACTGTTTCGGCAGTGATAAGTTCTTTATAGAAATTATTATATTCTTCTTCATCCATGGGACAATTTATATAATCGCTTTCGCCCTTGTTATAGCGCGAAGCTTTAAATGCCTTGTTCATATCGATGCTTTCATAGGCAACTATCGGTGCTGCCGCGTCATAGAAGTAAAAGTAGTCGTTTTCTGTCATCTTCATGATACTTTGGGATAGTTTATCAGAAGTTAAGGGTCCAGAGGCTATAATAACATATTCATCCTGCGGTATGTCAACTAATTCTTCATGTACTACTTCAATATTAGGATGCTTCTTAATTTTCTCAGTAACCTCTTCCGAGAATTTCTCTCTATCAACAGCCAGTGCTCCCCCCGCTGGAACAGCGTTATTATCAGCACATTCCATTATGATTGAGTCAAGCCTTCTCATTTCTTCCTTTAATAGTCCTACTGCATTTTCCAGCTGATTTGATCTTAAGGAGTTGCTGCAAACTAGTTCTGCAAATTTATCCGTATGATGAGCAGGGGTTAAATTAATAGGTCTCATCTCATAGAGCTTAACCTTAATTCCACGCTGAGCCAGTTGCCAAGCGGCTTCACTTCCTGCCAATCCTGCTCCTACAACTATTACGTAATCTTTCAAGCTTTCACCTACTTATCCTTTGTCTTTTGATAACTACAATTTTCATTCATACATTTATACAGTGTGCCAGACTTGCTTTCCTTCTTCATCAAGTTACTGCCGCATTCAGGGCAGTTTTCCTTGACCGGTTCATCCCAAGAAACAAAATTACACTCCGGATATTTGCTACATCCAAAGAATTTCTTGCCTCTTTTTGATCTTCTCTGTACCAGCTCCCCTTCACATTTAGGACATTTTATACCGGTATGCTCAAGTATTGATTTAATATTCCTACACTCCGGGAAACCAGGACAAGCTAAAAACTTACCGAACTTACCCTGTTTGAACACCATGTTTCTACCGCAATGCTCGCAAATAACATCACTTACTTCATCTTCTATCTTTATTTTGCCTATTTGCTCTTCTGCCTTCTGAAGCACCAATTCAAAGGGATTATAGAATTCTCTAATTATTTCTACCCAGTTCTTCTCTCCATCTTCTACATCATCTAGCATTTTTTCCATATTTGCTGTAAATTCAGCATTTACAATATTTGAGAAGTATTCCTTAAGAAGATCTGTTACCTTATCACCGAGTTCAGTTGGTATAAAGAACTTTTTATCTCTTACAATATAGCCTCTGGCAAGTATCGTAGAAATAATAGGAGCATATGTACTAGGTCTGCCTATCCCCTTCTCTTCTAATATCTTAACCAAGGTAGCTTCAGTATAACGTAGAGGCGGTTCAGTGAAGTGCTGCTTATCTTCAAGCTTTTTAAGCTTTAAAAGCTGCCCTTCCGTCAATTCCGGTAAAGCTACTTCATCAAATTCCCCTTTTTCCTCTTTGTCACTTTTTGTATCCATATATATATGTAAGAATCCATCAAATTTTAGTATGCTTCCAGTGGCTTTGAATAAATATCCCACCGCGTTTATATCAACTGTCACCGTATTGTACAAGGCTGATTGCATCTGGCTGGCAGCAAACCTTTCCCAAATTAGCTTGTAGAGCTTAAATTGGTCTTTCTCCAAGGAATCCTTTATTGAATTGGGCTCTCTAAGTATGGATGAGGGTCTGATCGCTTCATGAGCATCCTGTACCTTTTTGCCTGATTTTTGTTGTCTTATCTCAGTATTTATATATTTCTTCCCATATTTCTCTTCTATATACTGAGTAGCCTCTTTCTTTGCATCGTCTGAAATTCTTATAGAGTCAGTTCTTATATATGTAACCAAACCGACTGTACCTTCGCCTTTAATATCAATGCCTTCATATAGCTGCTGTGCCAACATCATGGTTTTTTTTGTAGTAAAACCCAGTTTCTTATATGCCTCCTGCTGCAAGCTGCTGGTTGTAAAAGGCCAAGGGGCATTTCGCTTCTTTTCTCCCTTTTTAATTTTTCCTACTTCATAATCAGCACCTTCAAGCTTCGCAAGTAGTTCCTGCATGCTTTTTTCATCGTTTATTTCCAGCTTATCACTGGCTGTTCCATAAAACTTTGCATCAAAGTTTTTTTTGCTGTTCGGATCTATCAACTTTGCAAACAAGCTCCAGTATTCCTTTGGTACAAAGTTTGTTATTTCGTTTTCTCTATCACATATAAGGCGTACAGCTACGGATTGAACTCTACCTGCACTTAGACCCTTCTTGATCTTTTTCCAAAGCAATGGACTGATTTTGTACCCCACCAGTCTGTCCAAAACTCGCCTTGCCTGCTGGGCATCTATCAAATTCATATTTAATTTTCTTGGATTTTTTAAAGCACTTGTCACTGCAGTCTTGGTAATTTCATTAAACTCAATGCGACAAGCTTTTGTTGTATCAAGATTCAACAAAGCAGCTAAGTGCCAGGATATTGCTTCCCCTTCCCTATCAGGGTCAGTTGCAAGATAAACCCTATCAACACTTTTCGCTTCTTTTTTTAATTTCTCTGAAATAGGACCTTTACCTCTGATTGTTATATATTTCGGTTCAAAATTGTTATCTATATCAATACCAATTTGGCTTTTAGGCAAATCTCTAATATGACCCATAGATGCCTCAACCTTGTACCCGGAGCTGAGAAACTTTTTTATAGTTTTAACTTTTGCAGGTGACTCCACAATAACCAAAGCTGTTTTCAAATCTTCCACCTCATTTTAAAAATTCATCACAATTATAACAGATGAATATCATAATTGTCATCATTACTGGCAATTATTGCATCTTTAATTGTTACTTAATAATAAACACATCTACTTACGTTGTCAACTCACAGTAATATATTCCATTTATACTTTTAATTATGCCTTTAAGTTCCATAATTGCCACATTGCTTAATATTTCATTTATCTCCATACCTGTTTCAATTACCAAATCATCAATACTTTTACCATTTTCAAGCAATGCTGTTATAAGCGCTTCCACTTTGTTCAATTCAAATTGCATTGCATTTGCTGCCTTCACACTATAATTCCCAGGTAGTTCATATAGAATATCTTCTATACAATTCACTAATTTTGCTCCATTCTTTATTAAATTATTTGTACCTATACTGTTTGGAGAGCTGATATTCCCAGGCACTGCATATACATCTCTACCTTGCTCTAAGGCAAAGTCTGCTGTTATTAGGGAGCCACTTTTTATGCTTGCTTCAACCACTAAGGTTCCCAAGGAAAGACCACTGATTATTCTGTTTCTAGCCGGAAAATTGCCCGGTATAGGTTTGATCCCTAAGGGATACTCCGATACAACTGCACCACTTTTCAGTATCTCTCTATACAGATTTGTGTTGCTTCGGGGCTGAGGATTGGTAACTCCGCATCCAAATACTGCAATAGTCCTTCCACCACCTTTGATAGCTCCTTTATGCGCAGCAGCATCGATTCCCAATGCCATGCCGCTGACTACCGTTAATCCGTTCTGTACAAGCTCACTGGCAAGCTTTTCTGCTGTTTTTAGGCCGTACTCAGTGGCTTTTCTTGATCCTACAATTGCTATGGCTTCATTGTCCTCTGGCTTTAGGTCACCTAAGGAATATAAAATAGGTGGCGGATCATAAATGTTTTTCAGATTAGACGGATATTCTTCTTGACTGGATAGATATACATTTACATCATTATCTTTTACTTTTATTAAATATTTATCAATTTTTTCAATGCTTCTATTGTTTACAACAACATTTACAGTCTCATTATTAATAACACCACAGCGTTTTAATTCTTCTGTAGTGCTATTAAAAACATTCTCTGCAGTTTCAAAGTGATCAATCAGATTGTAGAATTTTCGTGAGCCGATTCCCGGCAGGCTGGACAGCCATACCCAATATTTTAGATCTCTCATGTCTAACTCCTATTCAGATTTATTAAACATACTAATTAAATATACACTAAATTGTGACATTTGTATAATATATTCGAAATTTTTGTAATTTGGCACAGGCTATATTAACGGAACCCTAACATATTATGATGGCTCCTTTAGCTATCAAAAAACATGTAACACTTTTATTTTTCTATGAATACTATATAATAAAATTAAAATTCATTAACATTTCATGAATACTTAACAGTTTTATTATACATTTATCATAACATTCCCTTATTTTATATTCAGGGATGATAGTTTCCCCTCCATCTTCAACCGGCAGCTGCCGGTTTTTTTATTGTATAGGAAACCCCCATTAAAAGAATTTTCACAAGGTATAATCTCTATATTGTATATTTCCGATCCAAACACCTATGCTGTAACGCTTCAGCAATATGACAGACACTTATACCTGCTGCATCATCCAAATCTGCAATTGTTCTTGCTACCTTTAAGATCCTGTTGTATGCCCTGGCACTTAAATTGTATTTTTCAAAGGCTTGCTTTAAGAGCTGTTTTTCCTTACTTCCAACAGTGCAATATGTTATAATATGCTTTGGCTTCAATTGAGAATTAAAGTATATCCCATCTGCTTTGTATCTATCAATTTGAATTCTTCGTGCTCTATTCACTCTTTCTTTTATACTTTTTGAGCTTTCTTTCTTGACTGGATCTGCCATATCATTAAACTTTATGGGTGCTACCTCTATGTGTAAATCTATTCTGTCCATTAAAGGTCCAGAAATTTTACCCATATAGCTTTTTATCTGCATTGGAGAGCAAGTACAGCGATTAGACTCATCTCCAAAATACCCGCATGGGCAAGGATTTACAGAGCTTATCAGAATAAATTTTGCAGGATATGTAATAGAGCCATTTACCCTGGATATCGTTACACTCTCATCCTCAAG
>MGOS01000025.1:0-1256 GCA_001797185.1 Clostridiales bacterium GWB2_37_7 | reverse complement strand
CAACACCCCATAATGAGCCAATGAAACCTCCCCAGGATGTGGTATTCTACCACCACCAATCAATGCCGCACTAGACATTGTATGATGAGGAGCCCTAAATGGTCTTTTTGTTATTAAGGTGCTTCTATCCTTTAATAAGCCTGACACACTATAAATTTTGGTAACCTCTAAGCTTTCCTCAAAACTCATGTCCGGTAGTATAGACGGTAATCTGCGCGCCAGCATAGTTTTGCCAGAGCCCGGCGGTCCAACCATCATAACATTATGTCCACCAGCTGCCGCTATTTCCATAGCACGTTTGGCCGTATCCTGACCCTTTACATCCAAGAAATCAAAGTCATAAAAGTCCTCATTGCTGAAGTACTTTTCAATATCCACATAGTGCTTGCTTTTTGTATCGCTATCATTTATAAAATCAACCATTTCTTTTATAGAACCTACACCATATACCTCTATTCCTTTAATTAATGCCGCCTCGTCAGCATTCTCTAATGATACGATTATTTTGCTTATACCGCTTTTTTCCAGTCCTATACACATTGGCAATATTCCTTTTATGCCCTTTACTGACCCGTCTAAAGATAGTTCCCCCAGAAAAGCATAACCATCTAAACTTTCACATCTAATATCATCGGTAGCCTGTAAGATCCCAGCTGCGATTGCGAGATCAAATATAGAGCCCTCCTTCTTTATATCTGCAGGGGCCAAGTTTACTGTAATTCTTTTTTGTGGAAATTGATACTCAGAATTTTTTATTGCTGCTCTGACTCTTTCTCTTGATTCCTTTACTGCTGCATCCGGAAGACCTACTATATCAAAACCAGGCAAACCGTTAGATAAATCGATCTCCACATCAACTAGGTAACCGTTAATTCCATATAATGCACAGGATTTTATTTTACAAATCATCTCATCACCCATTTTTACATATTTTGCTATTAAATTCTATGTAAAAATTACTTTTCCTGCTTATAACAAGATTTATTGAAAGTTTTTTTGCACTTGTTGCAAAAAAACTACCCAAGGCGTTTCAACGAGGCAGGCGGATATATGCCTACCGCCTCTTGCAGAAATCGGAACCCGCCACTTATAGAAATGGGGGATATCTTTTGCCTCGTTATATTAAAAAAACTGATTAAAAAAGCAAGCATACGCTTGCTTAATAAAATTATTTATTTTTTCTTATTGCGAATTCATACATCAGTATAGCAGCAGCTATACCCGCATTTAAAGATTCAGCCATGCCAGGCATTGGT
>MGOS01000024.1:6901-7972 GCA_001797185.1 Clostridiales bacterium GWB2_37_7 | reverse complement strand
CAGACCGAAGCAGAATTTCTCAATTCGTGGCTTCAAACCAATCTTCCCTACTGCAACGATCCCATCGTCAACAAACTCTATTGCCGGGTCAGCGAAATGCTGAAGGACAGGGTGCTTGACCTGGATGAACAAAAAGAACTCCTCCAGATTCTTTCCGAGTTTACCGGCGAGTCTACCATAGTCCACTGCCAAACCCTTTCCTCCTACTTCCGCTTTGCTCGCCTCCGCCGATTGTCGAATTACAGGGCAAAATCTTCTGCCTTACCGGGAAATTTGCCTACGGGCATATGCGAAGAAGTGGTAACAGACCGCGGAGGAATCGCGATCAGCACAGTGACCCAGAAGATGGACTACCTCGTAGTGGAAACCTTCTGCAGCACCGACTGGCTGCATACCTCGTATGGCCGAAAAATCATGAAGGCATCCGAGCAGCGGGAGGAAGGCATAAAATTTTCGATTATCTCTGAAGAGCATTGGGCAAGAGCAGCTTTCAGCGACTACAATCTTTCCGTATAACACTCCCATTTTTCGTGTTATACGGATTTAGATAATTATTTGTTGTGTAATAGAAGAAAATGATTTGAATAAAAAGGCCATTTAAAAATATTATCAAAAAGATAGTTTCAAGGTTAATAGAATGAATGTAGGTGAATCAAATAAAAACGGCCAGAAGCTGATTGAAAAAACTGCAAATAAAAGTACAACACATTCATTTGCAAAGATATGGGTTCTACAGTGTAGTAAATGCGGTGCTGAATACGGAAGCAATAGTTGTGATGCTCACATTCGAAAATGTCCAAATTGTGACAAAACCGCAGCCAAACCTGAACCAATAGAGTGATTAATATATTAATTGTTTACATAACCACCGACTCCAATCGGACCCCTCAAACAGCGCGGGTCCGGTGAGGCGGAAGGTTATATCTTTAGAATTAGATGCATTGAAAACATAGCATCTCTCAAGCAATATTTTTGGAAAGAATCACTTTTAAGGACTTTTCCTACAGACTCGTTTTGCTAAAAGGAGAAAATTCATGAAAAGTACTCGTGCTCGTGTTTGGGTTATGGTGG
>MGOS01000024.1:4278-6827 GCA_001797185.1 Clostridiales bacterium GWB2_37_7 | reverse complement strand
TATGCATCTTCGCTCGAAGCATCAGGGGCGGTTAAGGCAGAACTGCCAAGCTTACTCAAGAAACTGACAGACATCGGAATAGCCGGCACTGGAAAGTTGAAGCAAGAAGAATTTCAAGGCGTGCTACAGAAAGACATCGCTTCCCTGCTTATTGCCAGCCTTGACTGCAGGAGAGAGGTTTCAAACGCCTAGAGAACATGGTGTTGATCGCCCCTCAACCGTCTGTATCCGAAAAAAACTTTCAATCGACCTCTAACTCATCCGTTTTCCTGTCTCAAACTACAGAAGCAAGCAACCGATCGGAGAACACCCCAGTGATTCCATTGATTCGCAGAGTGGGTAACGATGTGTTGGTTCATGAAGATGTCGTCAAAAAGATCTATAAATATGATCCAAGCCAACCAGTATATCTTGCATATGGGGAACCCGATGGCTGTGGGCCAGTTGGGAATATGTGGATGCAGAACACTGCGATCGACGTAAAAAGATATCTGCTAACAAAAGACGGTCAGTATTTTATTGCCAAGGGAATGCTCAACACTCAATTCCAACTGGTCCAACTTGAAGGGAACAAGCCTGGATACAAAAATGTCAGATGGACTCGTCTTGAATACATGGCAGGAGAGCTTGGGGACAATTACTTCAATGGGGTTGACTGCAAAGGTGGACAACGAACCGCGATATGGATTAAACAGTGAATCGAGCAAGAATTGCGGCAGCACATAACTAATAATGATTGAAGAGTTCGGAGGACACAATACTGAATTCCAACAATAACATTCTGCTGATAAACTGCAGATGTCGCGTTATATGGCACGAGAAACGGCTCCCTGTAAATGTCCGCTCTCGACCCAAAGCGGGTATTAAGCAAAGAATATAAAACAACTTTGGTGTTTCAATTTTATATATCAAGATTATATCTTATAAGATCTGAATTATCTATTATCAGGTGCTTTAAATGTCAGGATGTTTAGAGCTGATTGAAGAACAGAAAAGAAAAATGGATAACTAAATTGAACGCTCTTATATTCATAGATACCAATATTCTGCTTGATTTCTACCGAATAAGGAAATCTGAAGTCAGCATGAAGTACATTGAGCATATTGGCGAGCATAAAGCTCGCATAATTACCGGTACTCAAATTGAAATGGAATACAAGAAGAACCGGCAAAAGGTCATATTAGAATCACTCGGTCAGTTTAAAAATCCTCAATGGAACAATCTTAGTGTTCCAGCATTGTTATCCGAATCTCATGAAGCAACTGAAATCGATAAGCTAAAGCAGTCTATCACAGAACAGCAGCAGATAATTAATAAAAATATTGAGAATATATTAAAGGATCCACTTGCGCATGATCCGGTTTTTACATCATTAAACACACTTTTCAATAACCATTCCAGTTACAACCTACATAAGAGGAATCCTGAAACCAGCCAAATAAATGAAAAAGCCTTGAAACGGTTTATGCTTGGCTATCCACCAAGAAAAGAAAATGACACATCAATTGGCGATGCTATTAATTGGGAGTGGATAGTTCACTGTGCATCTAAGGCTCAGAAAAATATCATTATTGTTACTAGAGATAGTGATTATGGAGCATCTATAAAAGAAGATGCTTTTATCAACGACTGGCTCTATCGTGAATTTAAAGACCGAGTGGGCGAAAAGTTTGATATTGTACTAACTCAAAAACTATCAAAGGCATTAAAGCTCATAGATGTTCAGGTTTCAGATGAAATGGTAAGTGAAGAAGAAAACATGATTAAACATTATGAAGACCTCGATCTTGAGCAAGAAGAAGATAGTGTCACCAGAAAAATTTTCGATATATTGAAAAAACATAACTATTAAAGATGTATTAAATGAGAAAAGAACTTTATAAAACTCACTACGGCAAACTGCTGGTTGGCGACTCTATTGAGATGGCTAAAACTTATTTAAATCGATACTATAATAACAAATTTCAACTCATCATTACATCTCCTCCATTTCCTCTAAACGCTAAAAAGAAATATGGAAATAGGCAGGGTAAAGATTATCTGGATTGGTTTATTGAACTAGCACCAATATTTAGCGACCTTTTGACTGACGATGGATCCCTGGTTATTGAGGTTGGAAATGCTTGGGAATCAGGGAGGCCTGTGCAGTCTCTTCTGCATTTAGAATGTTTATTTGGACTAGTGAATCATCCTGACTCTGATCTCCGATTAATACAAGAGTTCATTGCTTATAACCCTTCAAAACTGCCTTCTCCGGCTCAATGGGTAACTGTAAATCGGCTTAGAACAGTAGATAGCTACACCCACGTTTGGTGGATGGCAAAGACAGATTATCCCAAAGCAGATAACTCAAAAGTTTTGCGACCTTATAGCAAGAGAATGGAAAAACTAATTAAGTCTCAAAAATATAATGGTGGAAAACGCCCTTCAGAGCACGGGATAGGAGATAAATCTTTTCTCAAAGATAATGGAGGAAGCATATCTCACAATTTATTTGAGTTAGATCCAATAGATGCAGAGAGGGATGTCAGGTTGCCCAATAGTGTTT
>MGOS01000024.1:898-4243 GCA_001797185.1 Clostridiales bacterium GWB2_37_7 | reverse complement strand
GTCTTCACCCTGCTCGGATGCAGGCGGGATTGGTCAGTTTTTTCATCCAGTTTTTAACGGATGAAAAGGATTTAATACTCGATCCATTTAGTGGAAGCAACACCACAGGATATGTATCGGAAAAGCTTAAACGTAAATGGATCTCTGTCGAAATAGATGAAGAATATGCATACAATTCGGCAATTAGGTTCGAAGATCCCGATCTAAATACAACACTGGATTTTATGTAGAGGACAAGATGATTGAACAAAAGCTAAACGATATACTATCGGCGAACGTATTCAAGAACGGGCAGGATGAAGAAAATTTTATTGGTCACTTATTCTATCTAGACTATGAAAAAGCAAATTTATTAGTTTCTGATGCATGGAAACATAAGGTAGGAGGCATCCCTCAAGGGGCTTTTCTTTTAGCTTTTTATAAAGGAGAACCAAATGTCAAAGAAGTTCTCTTACTAAGAGCACTGGGACAAACTAGATTACCTACAGATAACGATGTCATTTCAGCTATGATCGACTATTACAAACAGGGTGATGACATAAGTGGTAGGGCAGGATCTCCGTCCAAGAGTAAACTTGATGATTTTACCCGATATGAGTTTAGTTTCTCTGGTTTAGAGTGTCGTGTTTTAGGGTCCTTCTATTTTACAGAAGAAGATGAAGAAGAGTTTGGTGCTGATATTGAGAATTTCTATTCTGCAAACAATTATCTCGTATACAAAGCCACCGGAAAAGTACTTAAGAAAATAGTAAATCAACGTGATAAAGGGATCGTGCCGGGCAATGAAAATGAACCCAAAATTGGCTTAGTACGGTATAGCTCTAGTCGCCGATTCCAAACGGCCATGGAAGACGTTGAGGTGTATATTAGCCCGCAGGATTTTATTGGGAAAAGGACGGCGCTATTTGGCATGACCCGCACTGGTAAATCTAACACAATTAAAAAAATTATAGAGTCTCTTGAAGTAATTTCAAAGAAATCTCTGAATAAACAATTAGGGAATAAAGCAATAGAACTTCCAGAGTTCGATAAAATAGGAGCACCTCAATATTCCATTGGGCAGATAATATTCGATGTGAATGGAGAGTATGCCAATGCGAATACTCAGGACAAGGGTAGAGCAATCTTCGAGTTATATCAAGACAGGGTAGATCGATATTCAATAATAGATAAAACAGATCAGGGATTTAGAGTTTTAAAAGTTAATTTTTATAGTGAAATTCAAGCAGGGTTTAAACTTATTGTTAATGGTCTGGGAGACCAGTCATCAACCTATATAAAAAGTTTTAGTACTGTGGATTTAGATGAACCGGAAGGCTATCGTAATTCAAGGCAAGACAGAACAAGCGATGAAAATCATGCCGCGATAGCTTATGACAAAAAAATTGCAATTTATAAATGTTGTTTGTATGAGGCTGGATTCAAAGCGCCTGGTACCATGAATAAAGTAATATTTTACGGTGATGCTAAAAACATTAACAAAATAGTTTCGGATTTAGAGCCACACAAAGGGCTTTCTCTGGATGAAGCATCACGATGGTTTAAAGGTGTATTCGAAGCTATGAGTCAAGATGAACACAAAGATAAATTTGATAACTATAAGAAAGAAAAAAAGAAAGAATTTTTTGATGAAGACATGCTTGCATTGCTAACGTTTTTAACTAGAAAATCTGCTCCAGGAAAGCAAGCCACATATAGCGGTTTTAGACTTTTACGGCAATTTAAAAGTTTGCATACTGAGCTTTCCGACACCTCTTTTGAAATAGAAATTTTGAATGCGCTTCGTAAAGGAAGAATTGTTATTATTGATTTATCCCAAGGGGAGGAAAAAATCAGAAATCTATATTCAGAAAAAATTACTCGGAAAATATTCTCTGATTCAATGAGTAGATTTACTAAGACCTGGCCAAACAACTTCATTCAGTTCTATTTTGAAGAAGCACACAATATTTTTCCAAAAAAGGAAGAGAAAGACCTCAGCGATATATATAACAGATTAGCAAAAGAAGGAGCCAAGCTGCATATTGGCATGACGTATGCTACACAAGAGGTAAGCTCTATTAGCTCTAATATTCTTAAAAACACTCAGAACTGGTTTATTGCTCATCTAAATAATGAGGATGAGATCAAAGAGCTGCGTAAATACTACGACTTTTCTGATTTCACGACTGCCCTACTTAGATTTAGCTCTAGCAATGACAAAGGATTTGTTCGCATGAAAACATACACCAATCCATTCATTGTTCCTGTTCAAATTGACGAATTTAAAGTAGATAGGTCTAGCAATGACTAATCCATCAAAAACAAGAAGGACTTTTAGCTGGACAGCAAAGGCTAATCACTCTCAAATCGTGAATGACGACTACATTCAAGATTTTCTAAAGGGATGCAGGTTTCCAAAGAAACCAAGTTTAGATGAAGAAAAGTCCAAAAATATTGTGAATAAAATATCTTCCAAGGACCTTAGTAAAAAATATATTCTTACAGTCGATGGATCGTACACTCTAGTTCAAACCCAGAAGGAATTTCCGTCTTCCGAAATCGCTTTTTTCCAATTCGGCGCTATCGCATTTGAAACTGATGACCTTGACAATCTGGCATCCAAACCATTTATTTCACCTGAAGACGTTAAAAATCTACATAATTTAAAGAAGGCAAAATTGGCTCTGCCAGTTAAAAATGTAACATCTAATAATCAGAGATCTCTTAACGAATCAATAAGAAATGAAATATATCGTTTCTTTCTAAAAGAAAGAGATAGCCTGTTGAGCTTGATGGATACTCTGTGCTGGCTAATCTTTGAAGAGTATTCCGATACGCCAAAAAAGAAATATCCACTTGCAAGCGATCCAAATATCGGTGCGGGCAAAGGAGAGATTGTTCTTGTAAGAGATCAGATGAAGCCTGACTTTACCTTTGAACACAATGGAAAAGTTATTTATTTAACGGATGTATTCAGGTTGCATGAGGTCATTGATGAGGATTTTGGTGCAGCTGGCATTCTTGGTTATGTGTCAAGGTTGATTGAGCAAATTCTATTAATGCGCTATGTACACTTTATTTACAAACAAGGCCCAATGGCGTTAAATGATTTCATTTTTATATCAAACGGCCCTTTAAGCTTTTCTGGTCAGACTGCAAACATGCATAAACCATTTAGAAGTTTATGTAGTTTTTTGGAGAAAAAAATAAATATCTGCCTTTTGGGATTGGAAAAGTCTGGCCCATTTGTGGATCATGCCTTTGAGATTTGTAAAAATGAAGAGAACAAGTTTTATTTGGAAAAAGGAAGCGTATTAATTCTTAGTAACGAGTATATCTACAAGTATATTACTCCAGGCGATC
>MGOS01000024.1:562-879 GCA_001797185.1 Clostridiales bacterium GWB2_37_7 | reverse complement strand
TTCTCTACCGATAGAAAGCGCAGATGTTATTTTATCTCCAAAACTAAGTGACTATAAAAATATTGAGTTGGTGGTTTCAGTTCTAAAACGCTTAAAGTGTGATATGTACTATAATACTATAATCCCTGTTGCGCTCGCAAACAAGCTGATTGCACTTACTGGTCATCCGAGTCAGTCAATATTAGAAAAGTATGCTAAAAAATATTCTCAGTAAATGGCCGCTTATGTCCAAAAACAGACAGCAGTTGGGGAATGTGGTTCGCTTCGACTCAGCCTCGTCAAGAAGGGGTACGTTCTCTAACAATCCCTGATAACTT
>MGOS01000024.1:0-541 GCA_001797185.1 Clostridiales bacterium GWB2_37_7 | reverse complement strand
ACCACAACAAAGAAAGGAAGGAGGCCGTTTTGCACATTAAGAATATCGTTATTTGCTGCGATGGAACCTGGAACACGTCGAACGATCTGGATAATGGCATTCCTGTTTCGACAAATGTTGTACGGCTCTATAATGCAGTCGCAGAACTCGACAGTCACGGTAACAGCCAGCACCGTTACTACCATCCCGGCGTCGGAACAGAGGGTTCGTGGTGGAATAAGATTATTGGCGGGGGAACAGGGCAAGGCCTCAATAAAAATATCATGAGCGCATACCGCGAACTCTGTGACTACTACGAGAGTGGCGACAACATTTTCCTCTTCGGATTCAGCCGAGGTGCGTATACGGTCCGCAGCCTCGCCGGGATGGTTTCCCATGTGGGTTTGCTTGATTTGTCCGGGTTGTCGGAGTCCGATATCTGGTACAGGATCAACTGCGTCTTCCAAAATGGCTACCGGAATAAAAGTGAGGACCGGGAGGTATGGGAAAAGAAAGGTTGGAAATTCATACATCAATCTTCCGAGGGGATACCCATCCGGTT
>MGOS01000023.1:43061-44795 GCA_001797185.1 Clostridiales bacterium GWB2_37_7 | reverse complement strand
TAGCAGTGGGGGACATCTTTTGCCTCGTTATATTGTCTCAATACCATCATCGGTTATCTTAATCTTTCTTTCCTTGTATAACCTTCCAATCGCTCTCTTAAAAGCGTTTTTACTCATATTCAGCTCTGCCTTTATATCTGCTGGTAGACTGTTATCATTCAATGCCAGCTTACCGCCATTTAACATCAATCTATCCATAATTTTTTTTGCATCATCATCAATTTCATTATAAGCTTCTTTTCTTAAGCTTAACTCCAGCTTTCCATCTTCTCTAACCTTTTTTATTCTAACCTCTACGCTGTCTCCTGCTTTGTATTCGCCATAAAACTCTTTATTAGGTATTAGTCCATTATATTTATTATCCACAGCTACAAATGCACCAAAGTCTTCATTTATTTTGTAGATTGTACCTTTCACTCTTTCATTGACTTTATAAGGTGACGTATCGCTTAACAGCTTATAAATATCCATCGTTGCACATAATCGGCTGCTTTTATCTATATATAAGCCTACTAAATACTCGACATTTTTCTCAACCTTATAAGTTTGTTCTTTAAATGGCAGCAGCAGATCCTTATCCAACCCCCAATCCAGAAATGCACCGATTCTGGTATTATCGACTACCGTTAGTGCAGCCAATTCTCCAATTGATATCTTTGGTTTCATTGTGGTTGCAATCATTCGATCTTCCGAATCCTTATATACAAATGCTTCTATTTCATCTTCTATTTCAATATCCTGCGGCACTTGATTCATGGGCAGCAATATGTCATCATCGCCTCTTCCAAATTCAGTATTTAAAAATGCCCCGACCTTAGTCATTCTTACAACAATAAGCTTTTGTATTTTACCTAACTCTATCATGCTATACCTTCTTTATTTATATTTTATTATTAATATTTCCTCTTTTCACATGCTCATTCCATGAGCAGTGACCTTAAATCTGTATCTATATTTGATTATAGCATTTTTTGAACTAGATATGTCGTGAAAAAGATTTATCATTACAAAATCAGTTGAAGCGTCTGATTTCGTATTATCAAATATGTACTTTTCACGACATATAAATTGCGGAAAATGTTTCGCACTATTTGAAATCAATGTAAAATGTTTAGTGCGAAACATATAGATTCATACTTACACAAACTGCTATACAGCTATTGTTGGAGGTACATATACCCTCGCAGCCAATTCCTTATCAAGCATATAAAGCCCACTGGTATTATCCCCTATTAACTCTAATTTTTTAATGATACCTAAAAAGTTTGATTCTTCCTCTACCTGTTCATCCACAAACCATTTTAAAAAGCTTATTGCAGCATGGTTCTTTTCTTCTGTTGCAATATCAGCTAATAAGTATATTCTATCTGTTACAAATTGCTCATGCTCATAGCCATTTTGGAAAACCTGCAACAGACTCTGATATTTTCCCTGAGGCTCCTCTATTCCATAAATTTTTGCTTCACCATTCATCTTGTTAATAAAATCGAAGAATAGTCTCCCATGTGCCCTTTCTTCCTCTGTCTGCACCTTTAGCCAATTTGCAAAGCCCTCAAGGTTTACCGATGCACAATAGGCTTCCATTGCAGTATATAGGTGACCAGAAGCTAGTTCATACATGATTTGCAGGTTCATTTCATCCATTAATCTTTTGCTTAACATGAAAACTCCTCCTTTGTATTGTTTAGTTTCACTGAAGAATATAGCTTCCCTTATCAAAGCTATTAATTCATA
>MGOS01000023.1:39841-43041 GCA_001797185.1 Clostridiales bacterium GWB2_37_7 | reverse complement strand
AATAGACAAATTGTAAAATATTATATATCATCATATATATACTTCATTACCTTACGCTGCACATGATAACTTGAAAAACATCTTATAATGAACGGAGGCGGGAAGTTGGATTTAAAAATATTATGGACTATTTCTGGAAGCATGGGTACATTAGCTGATATTGAGATGCTCAAGAACGCGAAGTCCTTTGGAATAGAAGTAGTTACAGCTGATGTAGAAGATAAAGATACTGTCGGCTTTATTGCAACAGGAAAAAAATATATTGTGCCTAAAGTGAAAGATTCAAAGTATATTAATGCTCTTCTGGAAATATGTAAAATTGAAAAAATAACAACCATTATACCTCAATATACCGATGAACTCATTCTTATATCAGAAAACGCAGATCGCTTCAAAGACTTGGGTATAAAGGTGCTTGTGACTGAGGATATCGAAAAGCTTAGAATTGCAAATAATAAAGGTGAACTCTATCAATTTTTTAGCAACAGGAGTTTTATACCTAAATATCGAATAGTATCGTCCATTGACTCTATTAAAGCTGCGGTTCAAGAACTTGGATATCCCAATATGCCTGTATGTATAAAGCCCATAAACGGAGAAGGTGGCAAGGGTTTTAGAATTATAACCAAAGAAAAAATAGACATCTTTAATGAGCCAGTTGGTTCTGCCAAGGTAAACCTTGAAGCATATATCGATCAGCTCAAGGCTTTGTCTAAAATACCTGAGCTACTTGTTAGTGAATACCTTTCAGAGAAAGAGTATAGTGTTGATTGTGTATGCAAAAATGGAATCACTTATTTTTGTATTCCAAGACAAAGAATAGAAACAACCATGGGCGTGTCCACTGTATCTTTAATTGAGAAGAATGACGAATTAATAGAGTATTCCAAAGAGATCATATCGTCACTTAACCTTTCATACAACATAAACATTCAATTTAAGTATACAAAAGGCGGAATGCCGATGCTTATAGAAATAAATCCCAGAGTTTCCGGTTCACTTGTAGCCAACTATGGAGCCGGAATTAACATGCTAGAGGAAGCCTTGAAACTGGCATATAAAATTCCCACGACAGAAATTAACATAAAGTGGGGAACTAAAATGCTGCGATATTGGAGTCAAATTTTCACAAAGGTATAATATCTGTAATATTGATATTATACCTATTATATTATCAATATCCCACGATATACTTTATAACAAGATTTTACTGAAAGTTTTTTTGTGTTTTTTTGAAAAAAACCTACCCGAGCGTTTCAACGAGGCAGGGGATAAATGCCCACCGCCTCTTGCAGAAATCGGAATCTGCCACTTATAGAAGTGGAGGACATCTTTTGCCTCGTTATAAGGAATGAATTGCGGAACATATAGTATAAAGCTCTAATGCTTTTTATTCAAATAAAAATCTTCTATTTATAATATGCTCTGTATTTTTTCAGCATATGGTGAGGATTATAGGTTTCTTTAAATCTTCTAAGTCCGGGAATACCCATATCATCCTCCTTATTAATATATTTTTCACTTATTGTTTTTGCCAGCTCATTTACCAGGTATGCATGTATCCCTCTATGAGAGTTATCTGTTAGCTCCACATGAGAAATAATCATTTCATCAGATAATTTCTCATACAAGCAAAATGCAGAAACCTCACCTCCATTTACCACTACGCCACCTTTTAAATCAAACAATTCAATGTTATCAAGCATTTTAAATGTAGGCTCCAACTTTTGTAGCGAATTATGGTACTTAAGTGTAAATTCCTTGCATCGGTCTCTATATGCTTTTATATTAGTCTCGAATACCGGCGTAGAGGTTTTTAGATAACTATATAGATTATTTCTTTGATTTCTAAATTCTTTGCCTTTATATTCAAGAAAATCAGCGTTTTTAAAAATATAGTCAAAGGAATCCCTGTCCTTTTCAATATGAAAATTAAATGCTTTAAAAACATCAAGAGAATTCTCAGGTATTTTTGAAAATACCGGATTTATATTGTTCTCCTTACAATATTTCAAAACTAATTTGATTCCTTGCTTCGTGTCTCCTAAGGGCATAAAAAAATTAGTAGTTGTCATATCTGAGCATATCATTATTGCCCCGTCTTTCTCCGCCATTTTTAGTTTATATAAGTTTTGATACATAGAAAGATATGAAAACAAATAGTCTGAACAAATAGTCTTATATCTATCAAAGCTTGTCATATCATTAAGTGTAAATTCTCTAAATTTCATGTATTTTATCTCCTTAAAAGTTCTGTGCAAGACAAGAAATATCTCCCTCATCCTGCATTTATCCGTCTATTTCTACTCTTTTTATTAATTTTCCAAAATCAATTAGCTTACTTCCTCTTATTTCTGGATGACTTCTGAGCAATAGTATGAACCAACTCGTTAGTATTATTCCCTTTAAAACACTGCTAAGACTTATACTCCACCAAACTCCATTTAAACCAAGAGCTACTGACAGTAAAAGCGCTCCCGGAATTCTCATGGCATTGAACACAATACCTACAATGGAAGGCGGAACGGTCTTTCCTATGCCGTTAAAGGCACCTGCCGTTGTTATTTCTATACACATAAATAGCTGGGATACACCCAGTATCCTTAAATATACGATGCCTTCCTTTATAACTTCTTGTTCTCGAATAAAAATAGAGAAAATTTGTTCCGGAAAGAATATTAACAGCGATGATGTGATCATCCCAATCGCAGCAATAATACCTAATGCAGTAAAATATCCTTTATAAATTCTATCCCATTTTTTTGCACCATAGTTTTGTCCCACAAAAGCACTTAATGCTGTTTGAACCCCCCCCGCCGTCATCCAGGATATGGATTCTATTTGTGCTCCGACACTCTGTACCGCAATTGGTGTAGATCCCCACCTCGACAATATTCTTGCTATGATCATGGCTATAACAGTAAATGCGCCGCTTTGCAAAGCAACAGGTATACCAAATCTGACAATTTTCCCTATATGCGTCCAATCAGGCTTCTGCAGAAAGTTCACACCGACAAAGAAATCTGTTTTCTTCCTTATAACAATTATAAACAGCATTGACACCACAAACTGAGCAAAGATTGTCGCAAAAGCGGCTCCGGCAACCCCCATTTGCGGAAAGGGGCCCACTCCCAATATAAGCAGCGGGTCCAGCATGATATTCACCGTAAGACCTACTGTGTTTATAATAAAAGGGGTTC
>MGOS01000023.1:35790-39820 GCA_001797185.1 Clostridiales bacterium GWB2_37_7 | reverse complement strand
ATATCGCAGTAAGCACAGGCGGTAAAAAGAAGAATATCATCCCTGCAGAAACGATAACAAGATAACTCAGTGCCATGCCTATAATATCTTCACCTTGAATGTTGAAGAAGGCTATTAGCTGTTTTCTAAACAGCAGCATTGCAGCTCCATATAGAACAGCCAATACTACATTCATTTGTATGGAATGTCTTATATAGCTTTTGGTCTCATTTATATCTTTTCTTCCCACAGATTGTGCTACTCCAACCTCTGCCCCAATTTTAGGAATTATAATAAATGCAAAGGCAAGCCATGTATAAAAGCCTGCCGTACCTATTGCCGTAACAGCCCTCGAGCCTAATACCCCTACCCATATCATATCAGTAAGATTATAGGCCATCTGTATCAGAGATGTTCCCATTATAGGCAAAGCGAGAATAACCAGCTTTTTTAAAATATTACCTTCTGTTAAGTTGCTTTTCATCATTTACCCCACTCTTATTAACGCAAGAAAAACAGTATTTATTAAAGTTCCATCAATAATTGTTTATAAATCTCACAAAGTACATTTTTACCAATGATAAAATTTTAGTGCGATTTATCTAGATATCAAAACCCCACGAGTTCATTATTACCTATCCATTATACCATACCTAAATGAAGCTTTTACATAAAGATAACCACTTTAAATGTGTTTATAACAAGATTTATTGAAAGTTTTTTGCACTTGTTGCAAAAAACTACCCAAGGCGTTTCAACGAGGCAGGGGGATATATGCCCACCTCCTTTTGCTGAAATCGGAACCCGCCACTTATAGAAGTGGGGACATATTTTTGCCTCGTTATAACCAGCAGGCATTGATATGGATATGGTTTTTTTATTCAATTCTACTTGTTTATAACCCCATCCTTAATAATCTTCATGACCTCATTGACCTTATAAAGCATATCCTCCTTAGAACCGTTTCGGTAATCATCCTTTATAAAAATTCATATGACAACCATGTCATATGGTAAAGCTGTCGTTTTTTATTATTAGGGTTTTACACCCGTATTTTGTATAGTATAATGAAATTACACATTATGTAATAATTTTCTAATACCTGTTAAGTTGTAGGATCAAATACCACTCTATTAATGAATATTAAATATAAGGAGGTTAAAGTCCCATGCAGCTATATTTCATTTTTTCTCTTATTGCATCGATAATAGTTATCATTTTTGCAATTACAAATGCAGCGGCAGTACCTGTGAGAATTTTTTTCGCAGAGTATGAATTGTCTCTGGCACTCGTTATTTTTATTTCTACCGCCTTTGGAGCTATAATTGCATCCATGCTTGGCCTTGTTAGGCTTATTAAACAAAAACTACAGATTAAAAAACTCCATAATGAAAATCAAGCGCTCATAGCGGCGCAAAAAAAACTTCAAGAAGAGATATCTTCATTGGAAGCTATGCAATCTACTGTACCTTCAAACGTAGAAAACGACCCAATCATAGAGACAGAAGTTTAATAAGTATATTGGACTATACCTTTAGATAAATTGAAGAGAGGTAAATATGCAGGAATTTAGAATTCAAGAACAAAGTAATAGCAATCTACCCTCTTATCTCTTTCATGAGGGTACTAATTTTAAAGCTTTCGATTTCTTAGGCGCACATTTGACTACCTTCAATGAAGCAAGGGGAGTATGGTTTAGGGTCTGGGCACCAAGTGCCACAGCGGTCTATGTGACAGGAGATTTTTGTAACTGGGATAACTATGCTCATGCTTTAATAAAGATCACCACACAAGGCATTTGGGAAATATTCATTCCGGCCATAAGCCAATACGCAATTTATAAGTATGTAGTAGTGACGGCAGACGGCAAAGAACTGATGAAGGCTGATCCCTATGGATTCCATATGGAAACTCGTCCACAAACAGCTTCAAAGGTATATGATTTAGAGGGTTTTATATGGAACGACCAAGCTTGGATCAAAAAACGAAGCGAAACAAAGCTTTATGATAAAGCGATAAATATTTATGAAATACATATGGGCTCTTGGCGGCTTTATATTGATGGAGAGTACTTCAATTATATTAAGCTTGCTCAAGAGTTCATACCTTATGTACTGGAAATGGGCTATACACATATAGAGCTTATGCCTATAACAGAATACCCTTTTGATGGTTCCTGGGGGTATCAAGTAGCAGGTTATTTCGCACCTACCTCCCGCTATGGAACCCCAAAGGACTTTATGGCCTTTGTAGATATGTGCCATATCAACGGGTTAGGCGTTATTATGGATTGGGTACCTGCCCATTTTCCAAAGGATGCACATGGTCTTTACGAATTTGATGGCAGCTATTGCTATGAATATACTGACCCCAATAAAAGAGAGCATTCGGATTGGGGCACAAGAATTTTTGACTTTGGCAAAAATGAAGTGCGAAGCTTTTTAATTTCTAATGCAATTTATTGGTTTGAAAAATTTCATATTGACGGCCTTAGAGTGGACGCAGTTGCTTCTATGCTCTATCTTGACTATGGCAAAAACTCTAAGGACTGGGTTCCAAACAAATTCGGCGGACGCGAAAACCTGGAAGCAGTCGATTTTTTGAAGATGCTAAACATTGAAGTGTTCAATAGATTTCCCGATGTTCTTATGATTGCTGAGGAATCCACCTCTTGGCCAATGGTTACACATCCTGTATATTTAGGTGGCTTAGGTTTCAATTTTAAATGGAATATGGGCTGGATGAATGATTTACTAGCCTATATGCAAATAGACCCACTCTATAGAGGGCAGCATCACAACAAATTAACCTTTTCACTTACCTATGCCTTTTCCGAGAACTTTGTACTTCCCATCTCTCATGATGAGGTTGTGCATGGAAAGCTTTCCTTGCTGAATAAAATGTTTGGAACCTACGAAGAAAAATTTGCAACTCTGAGGGCTTTTTATGGATATATGATGGCGCATCCTGGTAAGAAGCTGCTCTTTATGGGATGTGAATTTGGGCAGTTCATAGAGTGGAACTATAGTCAGGAATTAGATTGGTTATTGTTGCAATATGAAGCACATCAAAGACTTAAAGAATATGTGAAGGACTTAAACTTTTTTTACAAAGATTCTACACCACTTTGGGAAATAGAATGCGGCTGGGAGGGCTTTAAATGGATCTGTGCAGACGCTGCCGATCAAAATATTATTGCCTTTAAACGCATAGACAAATGCAAGAATGAGTTATTAATAATATGTAACTTTGCAGCTGTAAAATGGGATAAATATCGCATCGGAGTGGAAAAAAAGGGTCTGTATAGTCAAGTTTTCAGCAGCGACAGCGAAAAATATGGAGGCAGTGGTGTAGATAATAGGTTCTTGCCAACAGTGGCTATACCCATGCACGGCTTTGCTGATTCTATTGAAGTAGCTCTACCCCCTCTAACTACGTTGTTTTTAGCTTGCAAAAGCAATTAAAATATTAAGTATGAAAGTAACGAATAAAAAAGTACATAAGAATGTGAGGTAAAGCATATGTTCCATAAAAAAGAATGCGTAGCTATGCTGCTTGCCGGCGGACAGGGAAGCAGACTTTATGTGTTGACAAAGGATGTGGCAAAACCAGCTATTCCCTTTGGCGGGAAATATAGAATTATTGATTTCCCTCTTTCAAACTGCGTTAATTCCGGCATTGATACTGTAGGTGTATTAACACAATACCAACCCCTTGAGTTAAATGCATATATTGGAAATGGTCAACCATGGGCCTTAGACCGATTAAATGGCGGTGTTTATATCTTGCCTCCTTATGTAAAAGGTGTGGCTGGAGAATGGTATAAAGGAACCGCAAATGCCATCTATCAAAATCAACAATTCATTGAACAATTCAACCCCGAATATGTACTTATACTTTCCGGTGATCATATTTATAAAATGGATTTCAGAAAAATGCTGGCATTTCACAAAGAGAAAAATGCAGACTGCACAATTGCTGTAATTGACGTGCCACTTGATGAAGCAAGTCGTTTTGGCATCCTGAACCTTAATCCAGATGATTCTATTTA
>MGOS01000023.1:32891-35767 GCA_001797185.1 Clostridiales bacterium GWB2_37_7 | reverse complement strand
CAAAAACTAAAACAATATTTAGATATGGATGAAAATGACTCTAGTTCCTCAAAGGATTTTGGAAAAAACATTCTGCCCAAAATGCTTCAAAACAATCAACGTATGTTTGCCTATGGCTTCGAGGGCTATTGGAAGGATGTCGGTGCAATCAAAAGCTTATGGCAGGCAAATATGGATATATTGAACAAAGAAGCTTCCTTAAATATAAATGACCCAAATTGGAAGATTTATTTCCGCAGCCCTGCTGAGCCTCCCCACTATGTCGGAAATAGCGCGAAGGTAAGTGACTCAATCATAACTGAGGGTTGTTATATAAATGGGGAAGTAAATCTTTCCGTAATTTTTAGAAGTGTAGAAATTGAAAAAACAGCCTTTGTAGATCACAGCATTATCATGCCCGGTGCATATATTAAAAAGGGTGCCGTTGTAAAGTATGCTATTGTTGCAGAGGATGCGATCATAGAAGAAAATGCCATTGTTGGAGGCGATCCCAAGGATTATTCAACGGATGAAGATTGGGGCATTGCCGTTATCGGCAAGGGCGTTACAGTAAAAAGCGGACAAGTTGTCAAGCCCAATGAGATTATTGAATGTAGTTTATAAAACAAAAGCAGAGGAAGGTGAATAAAATGAATGCAATGGGCGTATTGTTTTCTAACATACACGATGAAGAGCTTAGGGATTTAACAAAAAATCGCACCACAGCCTCTATTCCCTACGGCGGCAGGTACCGTTTAATAGATTTCATTCTTTCAAGCCTTGTTAATGCTAGTATTTTCAACGTTGCTATCATAACGAAAACAAATTACAACTCCTTGATGGACCATCTTGAAACAGGTAGTGAGTGGGACTTAAACAGGAAAAACGGCGGACTTTCAATATTTCCTCCCTTTGCCTGCAACTCACTGAAGACTGTTTATAGGGGTAAGCTGGAAGCACTTATTGGAATCAGAAAATTTTTGGAAAATTCTAAGGAAGAGTATATTGTGTTAAGCGATTGCAACACGATTTGCTCACTTGATTTAAACGATGTTATAGATAGGCATATTGAATCCAGCGCAGACATAACAGTTGTATATCACTCTAGCAAGAATGTTTGCGAGCAAGATTTGCTATTAAAGCTAGATAAAAACGAATGGGCTTATGATGTTTCGATTGCAATAAAAGAAGACTTGGTGCCATCAAATATCGGGCTTGGTATTTATGTGATAAAGAGAGATCTGCTTGTACGGGTAGTAGAGGATGCCTACACCCATGGTTATATCGATTTCGAAAGAGACTTCCTTCAAAGGAATGCAAATTCTATAAGGATTTACGGTTATGAAAACAAAGGATATTCCAATGCAATTAATTCCGTAAAAGATTACTATAAAGCAAATATGGATTTGTTAAATAGTGTGGTAAGAAAAGAGTTGTTTTATAACAACGGGAGAATATATACAAAAGTAAAAGACACTGTTCCTGCAAAATATGGGGTAAATGCCACTGTTAAAAACTCAATAATTGCAGACGGTACTGTTATTGAGGGCAATGTAGAAAACAGCATTATTTTTCGTGGTGTAAAAATTGCTGAAGGAGCTAGTGTTAAAAACTCCATTATTATGCAGTCAACTGTAATTGAAAAAGATGCGCAGCTGGACTATATTATTACAGATAAAAATGTTCTAATAACACAAGGTCATAAATTAACAGGCGTAGAAAGCTATCCAATGGTTATTGCAAAGGATAGTGTGGTTTAATTAATTACTTAGGAAGGAGTTGTTATCAATGAAAGTATTATTTGCAGCAAGCGAAGCAATGCCCTTTATAAAATCCGGTGGTCTTGGCGACGTAGCAGGTGCTCTTCCAAAGGCACTACAAAAGCTTGGCGTTGATATACGTGTTATCATTCCTTTTTATAGCAATATTCCAGGGCATTTTAGGCAGGAGGCAAAACTACTCACAGCTATCTCCGTACCCCTAGGATGGAGAAACCAATATTGTGGAATTATGCAAACAATACAAGATGGCGTACACTATTATTTTCTCGATAATGAATTCTACTTTAAAAGAGATGGTAATTATGGACAATTTGATGACGGCGAGCGATTTGCTTTTTTTTCTCGTGCATGCCTGGAAGCCTTACACCATATCAATTTTATTCCAGATATCATTCACTGTAATGATTGGCATACCGGTTTAATACCTGTATTTTTGAAGGTGTTTTACAACACCGATCCTTTGTACAGCAATATTAAAACTGTCTATACAATACATAACATTGAATATCAAGGGGTTTATGGTAAAGAAAATCTTCTGGATGTATTTGGGATCAGCGGATCAAATGCTAATTTACTGGAATACAATAATAGTACCAATATTATGAAGGGTGCAATTCAAACTGCTGATAAAGTGACAACGGTTAGTAAGACCTATGCCAAAGAGATTAAAGAACCTTTTTTTGCAAGTGGTTTAGAACATATACTAATTGCAAATGACTATAAACTGACAGGTATTGTGAACGGCATAGACATTGAGCTGTATAATCCACAAACAGATCTGGCATTGTATAAACCCTTTGATGCCTGTAACCTTGAGGGCAAAGGTAAAAATAAAAAGGGCTTACAGAATCTCTTTAACTTACCTGAGCTTGATAATATTCCTATTATTGCTATGATAACTCGATTAACTGGACATAAGGGAATTGACCTTGTTTCTAAAGTTATAGAAGAAATATTAAATAAGAATGTGCAGCTTATCATATTGGGTAAGGGTGAATGTCAATATGAAACCCTCTTTAGTGATTTAGAAAAAAAATATCCAACTAAGCTCAAAGCAGCAATCACCTTTTCTTGTGACCTGGCATCAAAAATATATGCCGGTGCGGATGTGTTTTT
>MGOS01000023.1:23696-32880 GCA_001797185.1 Clostridiales bacterium GWB2_37_7 | reverse complement strand
GAAACAGGAGGGCTTAAGGATACCGTTATTCCATTTAACCCAATTTCCAAAGAGGGCAATGGACTAACTTTTGTAACCTATAATGCTCACGATATGCTAGATGCTATTAACAGAGCGTTGAGCTTATATGCCGATAAAGAAACTTGGAGTGCTTTGGTGCAAAATGCCTTTGCCTCTGACTCCAGTTGGCAGCGATCAGCAAAAGAATACCTTAATATCTATGAGAAATGTCAACAATGATAGCATAAGCTATTAAATTATACCTATAAGGGGTTTTGAATTCATGAATGAACAATTTTATCAGGATATAAAAACTAAAATGCACGATAAGATGTCAAGACACTTTGGAATTGACCCTGAGGAAGCCACCATAACTCAACTTTATAAGGCGATCTCTCTTGTCGTGGTAGAAATTTTAGCAAACAAAAAGCATGATTTTGATGATCTGGCAGAATCAAAAGAAGCAAAGCAGGTATATTATATGTCCGCAGAATTTCTTGTTGGACGCTCATTAAAAAACAATTTATATAATTTACAGCTGGAAGACTGCTTTGATGCTTGCTTAAAGGAGCTTGGCTATAATATTCAAGATGCTTATGACCTTGAGCCCGATGCGGGATTAGGAAATGGAGGACTTGGTCGTCTTGCTGCCTGTTATATGGATTCTATTTCAAGCTTGGGCTATGGCGGCTATGGCTTTTCCATACGATATGAATTTGGAATATTTAAACAGAAAATCGTTGATGGCTGGCAAATGGAGTTTCCAGATAACTGGTTAAAAAATGGCGATGTATGGCTTATACCTAAAATAGATGAGACCGTCGAAGTGCATTTCGATGGAAAAATAACAGAAAAATGGACCTCAGAAGGCCTTGTAATAGAGCATACTGATTATTTCACTGTTTTGGCTGTTCCCTACGATATGCCCATTTCAGGCTACAAATCAGATTCAGTTTCAAACCTTCGCCTATGGAGTGCAAAGTCTCCTAATGCAATCGATATGGAGATGTTCTCTAGGGGTGAATATGTAAAGGCAATGGAGCAAAATGCCATGGCAGAGGCGATATCTAAGGTGCTTTATCCGGCAGATAATCACTATGAAGGCAAATCACTTCGTTTAAAGCAGCAGTATTTCTTTGTATGTGCTTCTATACAGAACATCATAAAAAAGCATTTAGACAAGTTTGGTACACTTGACAATCTTAATGATAAGGTTGTCATCCATATAAATGATACCCACCCTGCGCTATGTGTTCCCGAGCTTATGCGAATACTGATGGATGAGTATGGCTATACTTGGGAAAAAGCCTGGGAAATCACAACAAAAACCCTTGCATATACAAACCATACAGTCATGGCAGAGGGACTTGAAGCATGGCCTATTGAATTGTTCTCTGCTCGCCTACCTAGAATTTTTATGATAATAAAGGAAATAAACAAGAGATTTTGCGATAACATCTGGCAGTATTATCCCGGTGAATGGGATCGCATTTCAAGAATGGCTATTATATCCCATAATGAAGTAAAAATGGCCAATCTTTGTTTGGTTTCTTGCTTTTCTGTAAATGGTGTTTCCAAGCTGCACAGCAACATTTTGAAGGATAAAATCTTCAAGGATTTTTATCATGTTAAACCTCAGATGTTTAAGAACGTTACAAACGGTATTGCCCATAGGCGTTGGCTATGCCAATCAAATCCACTTTTAACTAATTTCCTAAAAGAATTAATAGGAGATGGCTTTGAAACAAATTTAGAAATGCTCTCAAAGCTTAAGGACTATGAAAACGATGCCAATGTCTTAAATAGACTAGCCAAAATAAAGCTGGAAAATAAGAAACGCTTAGCAACCTATATCGAGTGTGCAAATGGTATAAAAGTAAACCCAGAGTCATTGTTCGACGTTCAAGTAAAGCGATTGCATGAATACAAAAGACAATTATTAAATGCAATGCATATACTATATTTATATTATGATATTAAAGAAAATCATAATACGAGCCTCCAGCCCCGCACCTTTATTTTTGGTGCAAAGGCTTCACCGGGCTACTTTGTTGCAAAAGAAATAATACGCTTTATCAGCAAAATTTCAGATATGATCAACCGCGATCCAGTGGCAAAAGAGTTTATTAAGATTGTCTTTATTGAGGACTACAAGGTTAGTCTTGCTGAAATTATAATGCCCGCTGCTGAAATCAGCGAACAAATTTCAGTTGCAGGAAAGGAAGCTTCCGGTACCGGAAATATGAAGCTTATGTTAAACGGCGCCTTAACGATCGGAACCTTAGATGGTGCAAATATTGAAATTTTAGAGTCTGTTGGCAAAGAAAACATATTCATATTTGGCTTAAAAGCGGATGAGGTCGAGGAGCTTTGGAAGCATGGCTATATGCCCACTTCCTTACTTCAAAATAATGCCGAAATAAAAACAGTTCTTGATATGATGAATAACAGTATAAATGGCATAAGTTTTAAGGATTTGGTAGACTCATTGCTGGTAGGGGGAAATATACCCGCTGATCCATATATGAATCTTGCGGATTTTAACAGCTACAGAAATATGCAAAAAACAGTTGGTGAGGTTTATAAAAACCCTCTCGAATGGAATAAAAAATCATTAAACAACATAGCCGGTGCAGGCATCTTTTCTGCCGATAGGGCAATAAAGCAATATGCGGATGATATTTGGGGCATCAAGCCTATCGTCTAGGCGACATACCTTTCATTGTTAGGAGGGAACATCATAGACCAAGTAATATTATACGACCCCAAACAAGCGCAATACAAAACTCCCTTCGGTGCTGTCAAGGCTGGTGAGCTTATAAAACTTCGGCTGCTCATAAAGAGCCACCTCCTTGCTGAAGGCGTTGATTTGGTTCTGCGCAAAGATGGAAGCCAGGGTCAAACCAAATATCACTTTTCAAGAATTAATATTCAAGAGGATTATACAGAATATGAGCTTAACTTTCGTGTAAAGGAGATTGGTTTATATCTTTATAGATTTGAAATCGTTAAGGGTGATTATCTATATTTTTGCGGCAAAAACGAAAATGATGACCTAGCCCTCATTGCTGATTGGTTGCCGGAATGGCAGCTAACGATCTATGACAATGATTTTGCTACGCCAGATTGGTTTTCATACGGTGTAATATATCAAATATTTGTTGATCGATTCTACAAGGAAAAATCACCTGATATACAGGGTATAAATAAAGATTATATTTTGAGAGAAGACTGGGGCGGCACCCCCATATATGAATGTGCTCCAAATGGCGACATAAGGAACAATGATTTCTTTGGTGGTAATCTTGCAGGCATCTCATCAAAGCTTGACTATCTAGCCGACTTAGGAGTGACTTGCATTTATTTATGCCCTATTTTTGAAGCCTATTCAAATCACAAATATGATACTGCGGACTATATGAAAATAGACCCCATGTTTGGCAATACTGAAGGCTTTAGATCTCTATGCAGCAACGCCCTTCAAAAGGGCATCCGAATTATCTTAGATGGTGTTTTTTCTCATACGGGAAGTGATAGCATTTATTTTAATAGAAATGGCCGCTATGGCAAAGGTGGCGCATTTAATAGCAAGGAATCACCTTATTATAATTGGTACAGCTTTAAAGTTTGGCCACATGAATATCAAAGCTGGTGGGGAATTAATACACTCCCTACCGTAAATAAAGAGGACAATTCATATTTAGATTTTATAACGGGAGAAAATGGAGTTCTGTGCTATTGGCTGAAAAATGGGGCTTCCGGCTGGCGTCTTGATGTGGCAGATGAATTACCTGACATATTTTTAGACAAATTGCGCACTGCTGTGAAGTCAGAAAAAAGCGATGGTATTATTATTGGTGAGGTTTGGGAGGATGCTTCCAATAAAGAAAGTTACGGTGTACGCCGCAAGTATTTACTGGGGTCTCAGCTTGATTCTGTAATGAACTATCCATTCAAAACCGCCATTATAGATTTTATAAAGGGCGGATTGGCACAAAACTTTGAAAAACAAGTCATGACGATATTACAAAACTACCCACAGCCATCCATAAACTGCTTAATGAACATCATCGGCACCCATGACACCATCCGCAGCTTAACGGCCTTTTCCTCCATTGACAGCAATAAACTAAGCATAAAGGAAAAAGCTGGCTACAAAATGAATGAGCTTGATTATAATCATGCTCGAAAGCAGTTAATGCTAGCTTCTGCACTTCAATTTACGCTGCCCGGTGTACCTTGTATCTATTATGGTGATGAGGCAGGTATGCAAGGCTATGAAGACCCCCTCAACAGGCGTTGCTATCCTTGGGGGCAAGAAGATATGGAAATCCTTAATTGGTATAAAAAATTAGGCAAAATAAGAAAAGCTTATAGCAATGCTTTAAGTGGAGATATGAAAATAATCTCTTCACTGGGCCAAGTTATTGTATACTCAAGGGGGGAGACATTAATAATCGCTGCAAATATTGGAGAAATGCCTATTCCTGTTAGTCTCCCTGCTGGTGCTTATTTAAATCTAATAACAAATGAAGAAGTTAATAATAATATCACATTAAATAGCAAAAGCTGTGCAATTCTATATAAATCACACTAACGTTTTAACATTGGTAAATAAGTACTTTGTGCTATTTTAGTGAATGTAAATTGTTTAGCACGAAATATATTGCATACGAACATTGTTGTCGCCTTGCCCACAACATAATCAGTCCCCTGAAACTTTAATAAAATTACTATACTCAATGCTTGACTTCAACTGGGCTTCCTTACGTATTTCATCTATTAAATCAAAATTATCTATGAGTATAGACACCACATAAGGGCAGATAGACTGATTACTTACCATGCTGTTAAGTACCGCCACTACCTGCTCATATGTCATGCCCTTCCTATAGGGACGATCTTCGGTAATCGCAGTAAAAATATCAGCAACCATCATAATTCTTGAGCCCAAAGAAATATCCTTACCCTCTAAATGAAAAGGATATCCTTTACCATTTAACTTTTCATGGTGATAGGATGCCCATGTATTGATTGTTTCAAACTCATTTATTGTCTGTAGCAAACGGTAAGTGTAATAGGTGTGGCTTTTCATCGAATTCAATTCGCTCACATCTAACTTAGCTGGTTTTTCTAGGATTTCATTGCTCACCACCAATTTTCCTAAATCGTGCAAATATCCTGCTACACGCATCTTCTTGCACTCAGTTTCGGAGAAGCCAACAAGCTCGGCTAGCTTTTCAGCAGTTTTGGCTACTCCCACACTGTGATTCGCGGTAAAAGGACTGCGAAAATCTATGATGTTTGCAAAAATTTTGGTCAAATCAATAAGTCCATTTATATCTAATTCCAACGTTTCAGCTAATAAGTTGGCTGTTAAAATGTTCAGGGATGGTTTGTAGTTGATATCCAACCAGATGTATTCTTGTATACTCAGGCTTATAAAAGCGTCTACCAAATTTGGCATAAATACTGTATTTTTATGTTCTAATATTTTATTTTGAATGGCCTTGACTTGTTCAAGAATTTCACAATTAAAATTTATAGCATCAATAACACTGTCAGCCAAATGAATGATATGGCTTAAAAGTGGCACCTGTACACCTTTAAATATATCACCTTTGCCATCTTTCCAAGGGACATGATGATATCGGATGATTACAGCCACCCTAGACAGAGGCAAAAACCCTTCTAACAGCCAAGCACCCTTAAAAGCATGGTTTTGTATGTTTAGAGGCTCTTTTTCAATAAACTCAAGTCTCTCTTCTGTAGAAAGAGCACCCACATCATGCAGTAAGCCTGCTATAAATAGATCCTTTTTCTGGTCTCTGGACAGACCTAATTTCTCACCAATTTTGTATGACAAATAAGCAATCCTTTGATGATGCTTTGCGAGCTCTGGTCTCACTAAATCTTGCGCATTCGCTAAACAGGCCAGCAGTTCATGCATACTAATAAGATTTTGATTGGTATTATCCATTGCTGTCTCACCTCTATATAAAACTTATTTTACTTCATTACAATAATTATATTTATTAAATTATATCATATTGTACATCGATGTTTTTGCAAGCGCTTATATTGGTTTGCATCCTATTCTTAACAATATCGTATGGTTTGAATCTGGAGAATTTGACCGTAAGTCCGGCGATTTAGGACGATTCTTTGCTGGGGATAAGACTGCAGGTTTATAGTTTAGCCGCAGCACATGTATCTTTAAGTCCCTGTAACCGCAGTCTTATTGAGGAGCAATTTTTACTAGCTTGCTAATATCATCATAAATTCATCGCCTGTTATCGTTTCTCTTTCTATTAGATAGGAGGATAATGTGTGAAGTTTATCCATATTGTCTTTTAAAATATTAATGGCTCTTTCGTGCGCATTCTTTATAATTGACAATACCTCTTCATCAATTTTTGATGCAGTTTCCGGAGAACAAGTCAAGGAAGAATCTCCACCTAAATACTGATTGGACACTGTCTCTAAGGCCATCATATCAAAGTTTTTACTCATGCCAAGACGAGTAACCATAGCTCTTGCAATTTTTGTAGCTTGCTCAATATCATTGGAAGCCCCTGAAGTAAAGGTTCCAAAAACCAGCTCCTCTGCAGCACGTCCACCTGTATAGGTAGTAATTTTATTGGTTGCTTCCTCTTTTGTCATCAAAACATTTTCGCCTTCAGCTATCTGCATAGTATAGCCAAGGGCTCCAGAAGTACGAGGTATTATGGTTATCTTGTGCACTGGTGCCGATTCAGTTTGCTTTGCTGCTACAATTGCATGTCCAATTTCGTGGTATGCTATAATCTTCTTTTCCTTTGGAGAAATGACAGCACCTTTCTTCTGATATCCTGCTATTACAACTTCTACAGCTTCCTCTAAATCACTTTGCTCTACATACTTACGTTCACATTTTACTGCCCTCAAAGCACCTTCATTAATTATATTTGCAAGTTCGGCACCTGAAGCACCAGAGGTTGCTCTTGCTATTTCATTGAAATCTACATTATTACTTAACTTTATTTTTTTTGCATGTACCTTTAAAATTGCCTCACGCCCTGCAAGATCAGGCAACTCTACAGGAACACGTCGGTCAAATCTTCCTGGACGGAGCAAAGCTTTGTCCAGAGAATCCGGTCTGTTGGTTGCAGCAAGGATTATTACACCTTTTTCTCCATTAAAGCCATCCATTTCAGCAAGCAGCTGGTTTAATGTCTGCTCTCTCTCATCATTGCCGCTAATTCCTCCGTTGTCACGCTTTTTACCAATCGTATCAATTTCATCAATAAACACGATACACGGGGCTTTTGCTTGAGCCTGCTTAAATAGGTCCCTTACTCTTGCCGCCCCCATACCTACAAACATCTCTACAAATTCAGAACCAGAAATAGAGAAAAACGGCACCTTTGATTCTCCTGCTACAGCCTTTGCAAGAAGTGTTTTACCGGTGCCGGGAGGTCCTACAAGCAATGCACCCTTTGGCATGATAGCGCCGATTTCCTTGTATTTTAGCGGATTGTGTAAGAAATCTACTATTTCAGTTAATGCTTCCTTCGCTTCATCCTGTCCCGCTACATCTGCAAAGGTTTTGCCTGTCTGTGCTTCCACATACACCTTGGCACTGCTTTTTCCAAAGGTCATTGCATTTCCGCCCATTCTTTTTTGCATAGAATTAGCAAATATCTGACCAACTCCTACAAAAATAATAATTGGAAGAACCCAAGACAAAATAAAATTTAACAATGGTGAATTTTCCTTTGGAATAACTTTAGAAAATTTAACCTTAGCAGAATGAAGACGATTCACAAGCTCTGGATCATCTACACGTCCAGTAACAAAAACGCTTTCTTTGCCATCCTTATCAATTTCAGTAAATGCTATTTGATTGTCTTGGATCTCTACAGTTTTCAATTTGCCCTGTTCAATTTGTGTTAAAAATGTACTATAGTCTACTTGAGTTATCTGGTGCTTCAGCATTGATGGAAAAACAAAGGCATTTAATAACAACAAAATGATCAATGTAATAACATAAAAATAAATAATTGGTTTTTTAGGATTTTTATCTTCTTTCATATTAATTCTCTCCGTTTTAAAATTTGAACTTATTTCTTTTCAACGATGCTTATTCTTTGTAATAGATCATTTAATTTCTGCAAGCCTAAAATAATATCCTCAAAGGTTTCTCCAGTCTCACTCATTAAATGCTTTGAAAGCTTATCATTAAAGGATCTATCTATTTCCAATACCGTCTCTATACCCAGCCTGGTGAGTACTACTCGCACCACTCTCTCATCCTCGCGGTTTCTAACGCGTTCTAATAAACCTTGACCTTCAAGCTTTTTGCACATAGCAGAAATATTAGCTCCAGCAACACATACACTATCCCCCAAGCTGCCAATTGTGTGAGGACCATACTGGTACAATTCCATAAGAATTCTTGTTTGCATCATTGTTAGCCCGTGATTTTCACTTACAGGACAAAATACACAATTCATACTATCTGCAATTTTCCTTGTATAATCCCAAACAATATTTTTGAATTCAGCAACCTCCATGGTATTCCTCCATAAATTATATTATATATGTTTTATATATAATATAATTTATACTCAAAATTGTCAATGTGACGATTCTTACATTTTAAAATTATTCAAGGTCTACAGCCTTACTGCCTTGTTGAAAAGATCGAAAGTTAACTCAGAACCTAACAAAATATCTATCTATAAAAACCCAAATCATTTTCTTTCAAAAGCTAAGCTTTTCTGAACTGATCTTCTCAATAAAAATGGAGTGTAAATCTGTTTCCAGTTTACACTCCAACTCTTGTGCTAACTTAATTTTTATACTTTATTTTAGTATCTTCCCTTAATTACATCTTCTTCTTTAATGATTCCAGCCTTAACCAAAGCTCTTTGGTAAGAATTGGATTCTCTCGACATTCTTACTGTAGCACCTGCAATCGTATCATAAGAAAGCTGAACAGTTTTTGTTGCACCGGCTACAATATCAACACCAAAGAAATTCTTGTCATTTATACCTTTTTTATATTTTTCTATTGACCAATCAACAAGTGATGTCATTTCTAAAGCGTTTTTACCCTTTAAGAATTCGCTAATCTTTGCGTAGTTTCCTGACCATCCACCGTTGCCTGTATATCCATATTTAGCAGTCATTGGTACTGGCT
>MGOS01000023.1:17507-23580 GCA_001797185.1 Clostridiales bacterium GWB2_37_7 | reverse complement strand
AAAATGCTTTTCCCATTTAATTCTGACCAGTCTTTTATTTTTATACCACCATCTTCAGTTAGTACAGTTGGAACCAACTGACCACTGTCAATAGTTAATGCACCTACTTTAGTACTGAAATCATAACCAGGTTTAAATTTCATTTCAAATAGATAACGAGTTATTGGATCAGCTATTAATACTGCTGTTGTTCCATCTTTATCCACTGCAACAGTATAAAATGACATTAAATCATCTGCCCCTGTTTTCACAGTAAACATTGAATTACCCGCAACATATTTTGCATAAACATCTGGAGTTGCTTTTGTAGGTTCAACACTAAAATCTACAGAAACAGTTGCATTACCACTTTGTCTTAAAACCCAAAACCCATCAACCTTTTTGAAAGACAACACAGATGCATCGATAATAGTACCATCTTTATCAAGCTCTAAAATAGTTTGTATCTTTTTCTTTGTGTCTTTGAGAGCAACACCTTTCGCTTCATCAGCCCATGAATAGCCGATATAAGTTCCTGAATAATCGTTTACTGCAACTGGATTTAGCTTTTCAAAGGTCATTGGTCCAACTATTCCATCTGCCTTCATACCGTTTTTACTTTGATACTCCTTAACTGCATCTAAAGTTCCTTTTCCAAAGAACCCATCTGCTACAAGCTTGTACCCATTGTTGTTAAGAAGTGTTTGCAGCAGCTTAACATCATCCCCATTCGAACCTAATCCAAGCATACGGCTTAACTTTGATGCCACCTTAGATGTAGCTGGAGTCTTAGCAGCTGGTGATTTCACTGGTGTAGGCGCTGGAGTTGTTGTAGTAGCAGTAGTTATACCATCTACTCCAGTTGCTGTTGCTGGAGTTGTTGTATCAGCAGCGTAAACAGCCGATGATATAATAAGTGAAGCAGCAACAGTCATTGCAAGTAATTTTCTCATTTTTGTTCCTCCCTTAATGTTCTGTAACAATATTTGTTATATTATTATCATACATTAATGAGAGCACTTTATGATATCTTACATGTATAACATTTCTAGGACAAATGTCACTTATCTTAGGGACTTTTGTTCAGTCCAATATGCTGCAGCCTCCGTTCTGTTTGCAACACCAATTTTGCTCATTATTTTACTCACATAGTTCCTGACTGTTTTTTCAGATATATATAAATACGCTCCTATTTCCCTGTTGGTCTTACCTTGGCAAATGCGTTCTAAAATTTCTTGCTCTTGTTGACTTAAGCCGTTATCAATATTCTTGTTAAAACCTTTTAACTCATAAAAAACAATATCTGTGACTGAATGGTCTAAGACTGACTTGCCCTTAAAAACGTCCTCAATTGCAGTTACTATCGTCGTGCTATCAACATTTTTTAATAGATATCCATCAGCTCCGCCCTTTATGCAATCCAAAATGATGTGATTCTCTGCATATGCAGTTAAAATAATAACCTTTGTCTTTGGACTGATTTTCTTAATCTTCTTACAGCCACCTACACCACTCCCGTCTGGGAGCTTAATATCCAAAAGGACCACATCAGGATTAAAATCCATAAGCATTTGATATGTCTCTTTGAGCGTCTCTGCCTCTCCACAGACTAGCATACCTGGGTTTTTTTCAATTAAAGACCTTATTCCTAGTCTTACGACTGCATGATCATCTACTAATAATATTTTCATATTTTCAGCACTCATTTTCATAAACCTCCCAAGGTATTGATATTGATATATTCGTTCCGTTATCACTACTCTCAATATTTAATATGCCGCCAGCAACAGCTGCCCTTTCCCTAATAGAGCGTAATCCGTATCCTTTTGTTGTATAAATTTTCTTTGTATTAAAGCCCTTGCCATTATCAGTAACAACTACCATAACTGAATTTATGTTAGATTTGATTTCAACCTTTACCTTAGTAGCGCTGGCATGCTTAACTACATTGCTTAGTGCCTCCTGAACAATATAATATATTTGTGTTAGTTTTTCTGAGGAAAGATATCCTAAGCTAAGGGCAGTAACATTGTAGCTAAAGTCGATATTCAGACAACAATTTGTTCTAAAATTATCAAATAACTCTAGTAAATAACCCCTTAATTGATTTATTTCAATTTCCTTAGTTGAGACATTGCCAATAAAGTCTCTAACCTCACCTATTATTACGTTAATATTAGATTTTATGTTAATAAGATTGTCGAGCTTTTGAGGATCCACTTCATCCATTAGATTTTCCACCTGTATTCCTGTGGCGAAAAGATCCTGTATGATACAATCATGCAGCTCTCTTCCCATTCTTGCTCTTTCCTGCTCCATACCTTGCTGGATTGACAGCCGTAATATTTGCTCCTCCATCTCCCAACTGAATATTTCTATAATTTTAGTAAATAAAAATGTTATTAAAATAGCTAATATTGTTCTTGCTGCTTCAACAGGAAAGCCAAATAAATTAAAAAACAATTCCTTATTTAATATATTAGCCGGAAAAAAATTGACCTTATTCACTATTGCTCCTGATAAAATACTATAAATCAAAAAAGAAAGGGCAAGTGCTCGATACTTAATTGACACCCCTTTAAAATGCAGATCATTAATTGATTTTCCACACTTATACAAAGCCGATGCTGCAAGTATGCCTGCTGGTAATCCAATAAAATACCTGCTCATAATGTTATAGATAGGAGACCATGTATGGTAGCTTGTTTTAAAGATCATTATAAGGATGAAAAAACCTGTTGCCCATGAAATAAAAAGTAAAACAGGTATCTTTTTCACAAATTTGCTCATTTTGCCTTCATACTCTAGTAAGCTTATACCAAAATTCATTAAAAAGCTTAAAGAGAGAGCCTTGAGAAACATCTTAAATATATATAGCTCACTCATATACTGATTAAATATCTGAGTAGCTAAAAGCATTGATACCCATTCAGATACTCCATGTATAATTCCAAAATATCCAAGATATTTAATATACTTTATTAAAGCAAAATTGCTAACCCTATGTCCCTGTTGGTTTAAGGCAAGAATACCCATAACAAAAAAAGAAAGACCATAGATAAAATATAAAGGAGCATATGCCTTGTTAGATATAAAATCCAAATTACCCACCTCCTAACATGTCTGATATTATTATAACACACAAGTGTTTCAAAAAAGTTATATTAATTAATTGAGTATTTTACGGGCTAGTAATATAAATGGCATTCATACATATATAGGGAATTAGATGTAACCTGCTTCGTAATCAATTATGCATAAATAGTATTAGAAACAGCAAAGGGTATGGAACCATTCTTATAAGAACGGTTCCATACCCTTTGTTAATTCATTTATTATAATGTTAATTGTCGCTCTCATGGCTAAATTGCCATCCAATTCCATATTTATCCGTTAGCGTACCGTAGCATTTGCTCCAGAATGTCTCTTGAAGGTCCATGCCAACGATACCGCCTACTTTAAGCTTATTGAATAAGACTTTAATTTCATCTATGTCCTTAATTACTATTGCTAGAGTTATGTTATTTCCTACAATGTAAGGCATGCCAATGAAAGTATCAGAAAACATAACTTTGCTTCCACAAATATTAAGATATGTGTGCATTACTAAATTTTTCATCTCCTCTGGAAGAACAAATTCCGGGTCAGGCGGTGTATCTCCAAAGGTCATGAATTCAGGCTTCTCTGTTCCAAAAACCTCGGAATAGTACTCTACTGCTTCTCGGCAGTTTCCATCAAAATTGATATAAGCTTGAATAGCCATTTTCTTCACTCCTCAATAATTATTGATAAAGGTACTGTACCATGTTGTCACAGTGCGTTTGCTTTACTTCTCTAATATGTAATTTCTCATAAATAATATACTTATTTTTTTATTTCCCAATAACAAACCTTCGGAGAAACTATCTTTTCCTCTTTTTTAAGTTTTGCCATTACTTTGTCAACTTCTTTCCTCTCTATGCCTGTTGCCGTTGCGATTTGACCTGCGCTAACTGGCTTGTCCGCCATATTAAAAAAAGCTACAATTACCTCATAATTATCCATTTGTATCCTTCCTTTCATGATTGGTTATATCAATAATAGAACACTTGTTCCCGTTTGTCAATTATCAAATGCCCATTTATATTCAAATTATCTATATCACCTATAGTGGCAAATATTAATTGCTCTGTTATAATATTATATTATGTGGTTAAGTCAAAAGCTTAATTGTATATTAAATTCACATCATCGAGGTGATTTTTTTGGAAGTAAGAGAAGTCTTAAGTATTGCTGTACTTAGTGGTGAAATTCTGTTAACCAGCGGCTCTGAGATATATAGAGTAGAAGATACCATTGATAGAATATGCGGTGCCTATGGCATTAAATGTGAATCTTTTGTAACGCCGATGGGTATATTTGTATCCGGCTGGGCAGTGAATAATGAGAACGAATCCGTATCCCTAATAAAAAGAATTAGAAGCAGAACCATTAATCTACATAACATTGAGCTGATCAATACTTTTTCAAGAAATCTTCAAAATACCACCATTCCCTATCATGAAGCATTAAAAATATTAGTTGGTATTGAAAAGGCCCCTTACTTCTCTTTTATAAAAAGGCTGACTGCAGCTAGTATAACCTCTTTAGCATATGCAATTTTAATGAATGGTACCTTTGTCGATGGAATATTTGCAGCTATAATCAGCATACTAATATATTTCATACTAGAGAGAATGAAAAAAGCCGATTTTTCTCAATATTTTAGTCATTTTATATGCAGTTTTGCAGCAGGTCTGATATCAGTATCTGCGGGAAAATTTATAGATGCTTTAAATATCAACGCAATCATTGTTGGCTCAATCATGATATTGGTTCCGGGTCTTGCCATCACCAACGGCATTAGAGACGCCTTGCATGGAGATATGTTGTCAAGCCAAGCGAGAATTGTGGAGGCTTTGCTAATAGTCACGACTATAGGTGTTGGTGTGGGTATGGCTTTACTATTAATGAAATATTGGATGTGATGAAATGAAGGAAATTGTTTTAGCTTTTATAGGAAGTTACGGTCCTGCAATTCTTTTTAATATAGAAAGAAAAAATCTTATTTGGGCAGGTTTATGCGGTGCCATAGGTTGGACCGCTTATAGAAGCGTACTTGACCTATCGGGAAGTAGTATATTTGCAGTATTTACTGCAGCTATTGTCATAAGTATTATAAGTGAAGTTATGGCGAAGATTTTAAAAACACCTTCAACTGTTTTTTACATACCTAGCTTATTTCCAATTGTACCGGGCATTTCAGCCTATTATACAGTCTTATACATTATCGATAAAAAAATAGTCGAAGCTACCAATAAGGGGCTTGAAACCCTCGGCAGTGCCGGTGCCATTGCCTTTGGAATATTATTAATCTCAACAATTTTCAGATATATAAATACTCATAATATAAACAGCAAGGGATAGTCATTCCCTTGCTGTTTATATTTCAATATTGCGTAATCACTCAAAAACACTGTTGCTTTTCGATTATATCACGTCATACCCATCTAATTAACTATAAGAAACAAGTAATACCATGCAATTCAGTACTTCACCCATATTTTTCTTTAATAAAAAAATATTGTTATTATTGTAAAATAATTGAATTATTAGCCAAATAGTGTTAATATTTTATTAATGAATGAAATTCTTTGCAGACTGTTTTGTTAAAAATTAAACAAAGAATTTGATTTATAAATTATGGGAGGTAGTTACAATGAAAAAGAAAATTGCAAAGGCTTTGGTTCTAGTTCTGATACTATCCTCAGCGATAGTATATTCTCCGACCACATTGCAAATCGATGTTGTGTCAGCTGCTACTGATGCAGCGCCAGCTACAACCGCTCCTGCACCTAAAGCAATAAAAGCTGATGATCAGGTATATATTATCGCAAATGGCGACATGTTATGGAAAGTTGCACAAAAACGTAATCTTACTTTAGAACAGCTTTTGGCACTTAATCCGCAAATTACAAATTCAAATCGTATATATATAGGCCAAAAAATCAATGTTGGCACATCTGAAGCAGGTAAAGTAAAAGTTTATCAAGGCTTAGGAAATTCTGTTGCATTC
>MGOS01000023.1:14954-17496 GCA_001797185.1 Clostridiales bacterium GWB2_37_7 | reverse complement strand
TCGATGCTGAAGGAAAAATTCTTAGTGCTTACATGGATGGTTATGAAGTTTCTACACCAAACTACGATGGCGCATCCATGCCGCACTTCTCAGGATGGCCTGATAAAGAAGGCTACAATGTAACAAGCCATGAGACAGAAAAAGTAACGGGTGTATCTGTAAACACAAAAGAATCAATAGCTTCTGAAGTGAATGGATGGTTAACAAAGCGTGAGCGTGGAGACGATTACCACATGAATCCAGCTAATGAGTGGTATAAGCAAATGGATTTCTATCAGAATTTCTTTGTTGGCAAAACCATAGCTGAGCTAAAAGAATGGTTTGCTAAAAATACAACTGCTGCTGGGCGTCCAATTAAAGCTACAACAACAAAGCAAGACGAGCTTGATAAATTAGCCAAGCTTACCGCTGCTGAAAAAGCTGCACTAGCAGATGTTGTAGCTGGAGCTACTATGTCCATCAGTGATGCTCACGGTGATTTCTTGGGCGCACTTGAGGATGCTTATAAGAATCGTGTTGAGGTACTTATACCAGTTAAATAATTCATTCAAACTATTATTATAATAAGTATGTATAAAGAATAAGATTCAACCCCTGTCCACTGCTTACTTGTATGAACAGGAAAAGCGCAGGACGGGAGTTGAATCTTTATTTATTACCATACCTGCAAAACTATTGTTTGCTTAGGACTTTTTCAACAAAAACTGTTACCAATTCCGGATCAAACTGAGTTGAAACGCTTTTGTGCAGTTCTTCTATTGCGACTTTTTCTTCTCTGCTCTTACAATAGCTTCTTTCACTGGTCATTGCATCATATGCATCAGCTATTGATAAAATTCTTGACTTCAAAGGTATCTCTGCTCCTTTTAGTCCCTTAGGATATCCCTTGCCATCCCATCTCTCGTGATGATACAATACATGCTCAGCTATTTCTGACAAATCACTTACAGTGCTCAATATTCTATAGCCTTTTTCCGGATGCTGCTTAATTTCCTGCCATTCATTCTCTGTCAGTTTGTCTGGCTTATTGAGAATATTTTCATCAATTGCTATTTTTCCTATGTCATGCAGTAGTCCTGCAGTCTTTAGCTCTTGAATCTCTCTATCAGGTAGCCCAATTGCTATGCCAATGCTCTTGCATAGCTCAGAAACTCTTTGTGAATGACGTTCTTCTCTTACATTCTTTTCGTGAAGTGTATTTATAATGGTATCGATGGTTTTACTTCTCATACTTGGACTCTCAAACAATTTCTCCCGATACATATAATCTTCAGCCTTTTTGAAAACATCTATGATGGTTTCATCAACCTTCATCTTAGTTTGATAGCCAAAGGAAATTGATAGGTCAATTGAACCAACCTTTTCATTTGCTGCCGCAGCCTTGATTCGCTTAATAATCTGATCTGTTTGCTGCCCATCGGTTTTGGGCAGTAGAACAACAAACTCGTCTCCTCCAAGGCGTGCAACAATATCATTCTCTCTGCATCCTTTTTTGATAGCTTCTGCAACCTTTTGAAGAAGCTCATCACCCATTGAATGCCCAAAGGAATCGTTAATGAGCTTCAATCCATTTACATCCGCTAGAACAAGTGTCATTGGGAGATTTCTTTCCACGTCCAGCCTTTTTAATTCCTCTTCAAAGAACCTCCTGTTAAATAACCCGGTAAGCTGGTCATGATAGCTTAAATATTCCAGCTTCTTTTCAAATTCTTTTCTTTCACTTATATCTCTTAAAAGTGCATGAAAAACCTTTTTCCCATTCAGTACTATTGCCGTCAGCATAATTTCTACCGGTATTAATGTACCATCACTTTTCTTATGCCACCATTCAAATTTAGTATTTGCACTTTTTTGAGTAGAGTTAAATATTTCCTCAACCTTATCCTTGGATATACTTCCATCAGGTTGTTTTTCCGGGGAAATATACCACGGCGTTTTGCCTATAATATCTTCCTTCGATTCATACTCCAATAATTTAATCGAAGCTATATTACAGTCAATGATCTTACTGTCCTCAATTAATATGATTGAATCCGAAGCTCCTTCAAAAAGCATTCGAAAATTATATTCGCTTGCCTTCACCAACTCCTCTGCTTGTCTTCTTTCTGTGACGTCAGAAAAGATAACTGCAAATTGCATAGGCTTAGTTCTATATGCTACAACTTCATAATATTTATTAAATTCTTGTGAAAAGCTCTCAAAGTATAATGGTTCTCCTGTTTTCGCTACATGACCATATTTTTCAATCCAGTAACTTTCTGTATTTGGGAGCACCTCAAGCACAGTCTTGCCTATTACATCGTTCTTTTTCAAGCCTGTCAGCTTTTCATAGCTTTCATTGACTTCTAAGAACCTATAGTCTATAACTTCACCATGATTATTAAGAATAACTTCGTGTAGGGCTAGTCCTTGCTGCATTTGCTTAATAAGCGTTTTATATTTCTCTTCACTAATACTTAGATTCTTTTCACTTTCAATGATCTTATCATACTGACCCTTAATCTCTTCTTCTGACGCTAATAATTGTTGTACATATGCCTCC
>MGOS01000023.1:14315-14908 GCA_001797185.1 Clostridiales bacterium GWB2_37_7 | reverse complement strand
AAGCATAGAAGAGCTCTTTTTCTTTAATGGGCAACCTAAAAGACATCTCTTGGCTTATATTAATACTTCTGATATCCGTATCCAACGCAAGCATAGGTGCGATATAATAATGCTTCAATAAAATCAAGAATATTATAAAAACCCCTAAGGTAGTTATTAGAGTCATTATAAATATCCATAAAAAATAAGCGTTCGTTCTCAAAAACTCACCTGAAGGTATGAAGCTGAATATTCTCCAATCTGTATTTTCTATTGGTTGATAAGCCAAATAACCCTCATGTCCATGCAACAAGACCTGTTTTATTCCCGATGGTTCTTGTAATAAATATTTACTTACTTCCGCAGAAATATTACTTATATTTATAAGAGGTGACCCAGGATCATATTCGTATTGAGGATGTGCAAGGATATTATCCTTGCCGTCTACCAAAAATGAGTAACCCTTACCCATTATTTTTTTATCCTTAACAATTGATATAATGTCTTTGATAGAAACATCGCCTGCAATTACGCCTATAAGCTGATTGTTTGAATCATAAACTGACTCAGCTATAGTAATAATAATCTTATCTTTAGAAGCATTGAGAAAAGCT
>MGOS01000023.1:0-14296 GCA_001797185.1 Clostridiales bacterium GWB2_37_7 | reverse complement strand
CCCATCCACTGCCATTAATCATCACATTATCCTTTGTACCAAAATAAATAGAAGAAAAATGTGGATTTTCTTTCATTAAGCTTTTCATATATGTCAATAGTTCTTCTTGATCCCACTTTTGAAGCTTAATATAATTAGAAAGGTCATTTATAACCTGTCCTTTTACAAACAAGCTACTGCTTATTTCTTTTCCAATTGCCTCCCTTGAGAAAACTGCATTCAATTGAGTTTCTTCAGTTAATATTCCATTAAAATAATCAAATTGGAAATACAACGATAATGCCATTACTATTCCTACAATAGCCCATAATACATAAAACTTATGGATGATGTTCTTCATTTTTTCTCCTCTATTTCAATTTCATAATTGTCCATATTATGTGGTGTTATAGAATCTTTATAGTGAAAATTATATCACAAAATGTCTAAATATGTCTTATTATCAGAACAAAAAAATATAACCCTATTAGTAGTCAAATAGAAACCACTTACAAGGTTACAGCTCATTATTTATCAAAAAATTTTATTGGAAGATGTGTAGCATCACAAAAAGGTTTGTTCTTTGATTCTCCACATCGGCACAGCACTACCCTATTTCTTACTTCATAGAGCTCTCCATCTGAAGATTCAATTGGGACATTCCCTCTTACAAAAATTCCACCGCTTACCTCTTTTTCAACATCTTGCAGGATGAAAATGGATGGCTCATATTCGGGTTCAATTGCTTTTCCTGATTTGTCAAGAGCAACCAATCTTCCCGCCGGACATTCACTAGCTGCTATAATGGCCTCTTCTCTATATTTAGGATTATCGGAGTTTCTGGTCAATCCCCAAGCACTTCCATCCTTCCTGTGACAAAATCGTGCTAAGGCGCATCTATGGTCATCCATTAGGTCAAGCCCTGGACCTTTTAGAATTTCTGCCCTATCTTCAAACATATCTTTTGATGCAGTCTCTGTTCCATCAAACCCGATCTTTTCATGAGCATCATCGCAGAATGGTGCATTTTTTGATTTTCCACAGCGGCACAATGAATATTCCTTAGACTGAGGAAGCTCCCTTCCATCTTTGAATTCATAGCCCTCTCCCTTTGGAAATATATTTTTCTCGTACAAAGGGACGTTACCCGATACAACATAGGCTCCATCCTTTAATATTTTTATCTTCGCTTTCTTTTTAGTATTTATCATAAGTTCATATCACCCTTCAAATTTGCTAATTATTCCAACATGCTATAAGCTCCTGAAAAACTACTTTTTATCAAATACTCATATTCTGTTGCTGCATCCGTATTGTCTCTATAATATTATACCTTTATAGAACACTGTTTTAAATGTTTAATTTTTGAGAATTCTTAAATAATCTCTTGTGTAGGAGCATTTATCAATAAACCCTCTGCCAAAAGTTATTATTAGCAGAGGGTCTTATGCTTCTATCATCATTCCCTACCTATCAATGAAACAGGGAATCTACTGGTATTCAGATAACGTGATAGGTTAAATTGAACACTGTTTAGACAAGTCAATCAAAAAATATTAAGATTTAATTATAAAATTTATTTTTTTATAGCCAAAGCTATCCTATTCCTTGCATCCTTAAATATTTTAATACCTGCAATAAATATTACGTAAATTTCTAATCTGCCAAACAACATGCCTACAATTTGTGTCCATAAAACAATTGGCGGAGTCGAAGGAAGTGTAATACCAATCGAAAGCCCAACCGTACCTAAGGATGAAGCAAATTCAAATAAAGAATCCTGTAAAGAATACCCATTTGCAAGCATTACACCCACACCAAGAAATAACATGACCATGTAAATAAAAGCATAATTAGATGCCTCTGATATATGCTTTTCTTCTATAAAAAGCTTGCCTTCCGGTCGATAAACAACATCCTCATTGACCAAGTGTTCTGGCAGAAATTTTCTTCTTAAATTCCACAAGAAAGCTTTAACCATTAGATATATTCTGTACAGCTTTATTCCTCCTGCCGTTGAACCAGCTCCACCTCCAATCAGCATCAAGATTACAATTAAAAATATTGGGAGCGGCAACCAGTTATTAAAGCCGACCGTTGAAAAGCCCGTTGTGCTAAGTGCAGATACAATTTGAAATGCTGAAATCCGCAATCCTTGAGCTGCACTTCCATAGATTCCATTTAGTGAAACAAAGGCCATAATTGGTATCGCAAGTCCCAACAATAGGAGCATAAAGCGTATTTCACCGATTTTAATAAAGCTCCTAAATTTTCCACTAATTAATACCAAGTGCGCTGCAAAATTCGTTGTTCCCAAAAGCATTAGAATAATAGTTATTAACTCAATGGGAAGACTTTTATAAGCACCAATGCTATCCACCTGTGTAGAAAAGCCTCCTGTTGAAAGTGCAGCTATTGAATGGTTTATCGCATCAAATAACGACATGCCAAAAATCACATAGAGTATTGTACCCGCAACAACATACCCTGCATAAATAGACATAATTACTCTCGCTGACTTTACAAGGTTGGGTAGAAGCTTATCAGAGTGCCCTTCAGCATTGTAAAGCCTCATTCCATATGTCCCTGACAATGCCGAAAGCATAACTAAAACAAGACCTACTCCACCAAAAAACTGCATAATACTTCTAAACATCAAATATATTTTAGGTGTCACAGTAACATCGACAACCGATAAACCAGTGGTAGTCCAGCCACTAACCGCCTCGAAAAAGGCTTGCGTGAAATTCAATTGCTTGGACAACATAAATGGCATTGACGAAAAAAAGGCGGCTAAAAGCCAGACGGCAACAACAATTACAGTATCTTGTCTGAGTGTCAACTGCTGTTTCTTTTCACCCCGTATGAAAAGACTTAACAAAAATCCTGTCAAAAACGCCAATGCAGCGGGAATGATGAAGTTCTGGACATGCCCCAATTCGTCTGGAAATCCAAGTATGACAAATAAAGGTAGCAGCATTATACCACCCGTGATCATGGTTAAAACACCGATATATCCTAAAGCAACCTTATAGCTTCCAATTTCTTTACGATTGAGCTGCATTAAATATCATCTCTCCCTACTATGAGTTTAATAATCTTCCTTTGTACCGCTGGAGGTGACAATATAATGAGTTTATCATCTGTCTGGATTTGTGTTTTACCCCTGGGGATGATGCTGTTTACACCCCTTATAATACATCCGATAATCGCTTGTTCAGGAATTGGAACCTCAGCAAGTGTCTTTCCACATACGGGAGAGTTTTCTTGGACCACAATTTCCATGACGACAATCTTCCCTTCTTCGAGAGGTATGAAATTAGCCATCTCATTGATTGAAGCCATCTGCTCGATGGTTCCCGCCATAATATAAGTGGAACTTATGGCCGTACTAATCCCGAGTTTTTTGAACACCTCCACGTTTTTTGGATTGCTTACTGTAGCAAACACCCGCTGAACCCCATAAACTTTTTTTGCTAGCTGGCATATGACAAGATTGTCCGCATCATAGGGTGTTAAGGCGATAACTATATCCGCCTCCTGGATATTTGCGTCCTCAAGGATATAAGGCTTGCTGCCGTCCCCGTAAATAACCGGTGCATCATGAGTACGTGATAAATACTTGCAATAGTTCTCGTCATCATGAATCATCGTAACATGCTGCTTTTTAGAAAGTAATGATTTTGCAAGAAAATCAATCTTTCTTCGTCCTCCTACCATTACTATATTCATTTCAATACCTCCATATCATCTGTTAAAATCAGCTTTTCAAATTCGTTCATCGATAATCTTGATGGATAGATAATTTGAATATTGAAATCCTGATATACGATCTCTTTTTCTGTATCGTAAAGCCGTGAAACCACTTTTGGAACATTAAATATTTTGCTTGCAATTTGAGCAATCATTATATTTGTATTATCATCATTTGTGGCTGCCACTACTACATCTGCTTTTTCAATACCTGCTCTTGTAAGCTCATCTATGTCTGTTGCGTCTGCAATGTTAGTAAATCCGCTATAGCCTGGTGATAACTTTCTAAAAGACCGACTATCGTTGTCTAGCACAACAACGTCTTTGCCCTGCAAGGATAGCATCGACGCGATATTTGCGCCAAACCTGCTACAACCTGCAACTATAATATAGTTATAATTATTTTTTTTCATTTTTTTTGCTCCTTTTTCTTTATACGCCCAATATTTTTCTCATCATATGCAATGACATAGGGTATGATTTCTTCTTCCTCAGGCTTATCACCAAAATCTGGTTTTTCATTCCTAAACCTATAATTATAGGATGTTATTCTCTCCAAATTTTTGATTGCCGGTTTGTATGTCGGCTCAAGTGCATAAGCAGCTCGGAAGTGCTTACCGGCCAAACTCAAATCCCCTGTAAATTCCGCAAGTATGCCAAACAGGTTATGCACTTCCGGGGCCTGGTAATTCTCTATCATAGCGTGTTTTATATGCTCCCGTGCAGTATCATATTCTTTTTCTTGCAAAGCGTTAACAGCTTTGTAAAGATATTTTTCAAAAGAACTATATTCTTCAATTCCAGCTGGCATTAATTCCACCTCCATAAACAACAAAATGACCTCAAAAAACACTAAGCTAAAGATTTGAATAGTTATATTTTAGCTTAAAACAAATTAACCTAGTGTTAAGGACACCATAGCCTGTATAAAGATTTTGTTAAGATTTAAACAAAAAAAAGCCCTATTACAAGGCTTTATATGGAATAAATTACAATTCATCTGTTAGGCGATATCCTACTCCAACCTCTGTTATTATATACCTGGGCTGTGTTGGATCCTTTTCAATTTTTCTACGTATATTCGCCATGAAAACCCGAAGTGATTGAGTATCGCTTCCCGAAAAGGTACCCCAGATTTCATTAAGTATAAATTTGTGTGTTAAGACCCTCCCCGCATATTTCGCCATAAGCGCCATAAGCTTGAATTCAATAGGTGTTAGGTGTATCTCTTCTTCTGACAACAGCACACGACGTTTTTCAAAATCAATTTTCAACTCACCTATCAAAAATATAGTAGGAGAATCACTTTCAGATTGACTATTTTGATTTGAATGTCTTAGTGCTACCCTGATACGCGCCAAAAGTTCCGCCACACTAAAGGGCTTTGTCAAATAATCATCTGCACCACTATCCAAGGCTTCAACCTTTTCCCTTTCATGTCCACGCGCAGACACTACAATGATTGCAGCTTTGGTAATCGGTCTTACCATAGCAATAACATCAAGACCATCCATATCTGGCAGTCCCAAGTCAATAACCATAATATCTGGGTTATGAGATGAAACAAGAGAAACAGCTGCTTTACCGTTTTGTGTGTCAATACACTTATATCCCTGCGCTTCAAGGGACACGCATATAAAATTACGAATAGGCTTATCATCCTCAACAACAAGAATTAATGGTTTATTATCCATCAATATCACTCCTTTGCAGGTAACACAAACCTGAATGTTGCACCGCCGGACGAATTATTAAATACTGAAATTTCTCCACCGTGCGCAGTTATAATTGATTTACAAATAGCAAGACCTAATCCAGTACCACGCCTTCCACTATCATTTATCGTAGCCGCAGTGTAAAATCTGTTAAAGATTAAAGGTATATTATCTTCCGATATTCCATTCCCATTGTCTGACACTTCAAAAGCTACCCTTTCACCTTCTATTTTTGTTTTTATTTCAATTAATGAACCATATGGTGTATACTTTATGGCATTGTCAAGAAGGTTTACAAGTACTTGCTCGATAAGCGTTCCATCCATCGGCAGCATGATTAAATCATTAGGAATATCTATCTTTATAGTATGGTTTGTGGCAAGTTTTTTAATTCTTGAAGCAGCTTCGGCAACAATTTCCTCCACCGCTTCCATATTCTTTATTAACTCAATTCTTCCTTCATCGATCCGTGTCATGCTCAATATATTTTCCACCGAGTGTATTAGCCAGCTTGCATCCTCATAAACACTATGCAAAAGCTCTCTTTTCACTTTTTTATCAAGAACATCGTCATTATCAAGAATTGTTGCGGTCGCGCCCAAAATTCCGGTAAGAGGAGTTCTTAAGTCATGGGACATTGCACGTAAAAGATTTCCGCGCAGCCTTTCCCGCTCAATATCCATTTTTGACTTTTGCTGTTTTTCAGATAACACTTCCCGTTCTATAGCTAGTGCAATTTGTGTTGTAACTGCCTCAAAGAGTGTTTTCTGCTCGTTAGATAAAAGCTCCCTGTCAAAACAGGAAACACCTATAACACCAAGCGTACCACTTTGGCCTTTAACTGGGAGATAATGGGCAGAACTATCAGAAAGAATACTCGTGCCCGCACCCACAGGATTGCCTGTCTTATATGTATATGATACAGCCTGAATCTCTAGAAAGGATTTAAAAATATCAGCACGTTCATCATTGTTAAAAGCATATATATACGGTTCTCCGAGATCGCCGGATGAATTAACTGTAGCTATTACGACGGAACGGTTAAGCAGCTTTGCTATGTCCTTACCTCCAATCTCCGCTATCAGATTAATACTTCTAGCTTTTAATAGACCCTTGTTAATTTGATAAAGTATTTGTGTCCTCTTTTCGCGCAGGGATGATAGTCTTGCCTCACGCTTGGCTTTTGCAGTTAACGTACTTGTTATAATTGCAGCAATAAGCATAATAACAAAGGTTACTGGATAATCAGGCCTATATGTCAAAAATGTATAATAAGGCTCTGTAAAAAAGAAATTGAATGTTAAAACACCAGCTACAGAAGCTAGAATACCGTAAAAGTATCCGTCTGTTTGTTTTGCCACAAGCAATACACCCAATATGTATGCCACTATTATATTTGATTCATGAAAATCAATATACCTGAATAAAAAAGACAAAAGCGTTGCTAATGTCATAATACCAATGGTTATAGCAAGATTTACAATTGCTAACCTTAGCTTATGTATGTTAGTTTGATTATTATATTTCGCTTCACTTAAATCATCTAAAAACAGCTTATCAACTTCACTTGATCTCATCTATAGCTCACCTTCCACTATGCATATGACTCATATATTTTTTATAACAAGATTTATTGAAATACTCCATATAACAGCTATTTCTCAACAAAGCGATAGCCAATACCAATCTGCGTAATAATAAGCCGAGGATTTCCAGTCCTTTACCACCCGCAGTTATCAAAACCACAGGTTGTAAAGCACTGGAAATCCTTATCAAGTATGCTTTCAGCCTAAAATTAATTTATGTGTGTATCTATTAGTCTAATGTCAACACTTTTGGAGTGCCATAGGCTTTAACCTTCACATTTTCCCCATCTTCATCGTAGATATAAGTCACTTTATCCTTTGTATCCACTGTAATCCTGCCTATATAGTCTTCATAATCTCCGGTTAGTATGATAGAGAGGGATGAAGAGTTCACTGAGACGTTATAGTCCACACCAGCAACTAAAGTCTTGCTGTTTTTATCCCTGATAACAAAGTCTGTGGATGCCAGTCCAGCATTGGTAACTTCAATCTCCTCATCAAATCTAATTGTAATTCTACCAGCACCAGATTGATCAATTTCTATAATATTTGGAGGAATTCCATCAGAAACCTCGTTGTCTAAATTTTCATCACTATACAATAAAGTCTCTGATTTCACAGTGTTTTCAATAATACTAACCTCAAGAATACCCTGTGCATCAGAATCAGCAAATTGTTGTGAAGATTTCAAAGTAAGTGATGCAATCGTTTCATCGCTTCCATCATCATCCGTATCTTCATACCTTAGACTCACTGCTGCTGGTGTTGTTCTGGTTCCGCCATTCTTGGATATACGGAACCCATTAGTGGGTGCGGACTTGATAATTCCATCAAATGTCACTTCTACTGTCTTTGTATCTACAGCAACAAAATTGATTGCTTCTACGGGTGTATCCGGAACTGGATTGATCGTAGCAGCGAATAAGGTACTCTTGTTGCCTGCTTTATCTGCCACTCTTGCAATAGAAATCCTAAAATCATCATCATCTACAGAAAAAATATCATTATCAACAAGTGTAATCTTGACCGTCTTTTTCCCAGTCATCAAGCTGATTGTGTCTTCATCAGTCAATGGATCAAAGGTTTCTCCGACGTTGCTACTCAGTAAGTAGTTTTCTGTATTAAGGATGCCATACTGCCCTTCCGTCATCATTTCCTCTGGAAAGGTTACATAGATATAATCAGGTTGACTTCCAGACCCTTCGACGGTTGTTGCTTGAATTGCCTTTAAATCAATTCCGGTTTCATCCTTAACCTCAAATGTGAATAGCTTTGTTGCAATGACATTAGCCTCAGCTGCCATATCTTCAATCCCTGTTATCTCAATTGAATAGCTGCCATCCAATTTCTCATCAAATTCCAAAGTTACCATATATTCTGCGTCATCAGCATTTATAGAATAATCTGCATTCGCCACATCAATGCTATCTTCGTTGTCATCCTTGATAAGGTAATTATTTCTATCAACTGCTGTATCTATATTCAACGCTTCACTGAAATACAATGCCAAGGTTTGCTCATCCTTAACCTTAAAATCTGTAACCACCGGCTTTATCTTATCAGCAGTAATGCTTAAGGTAAAGGTGGTACTCGCTTTCATTTCATTTCCCCATTCATCCGTGATGGCTGAGCCTCCCACGTTATAAACGACCACCAGCTTAACTTTCCCTTCCGGCAGTGGGTCATTTGAAAAATCTAATATGTACGTCTGATTATCTTTTGTAGTCACATCCGGATGTATAGATGAGTTGGAGTGATAGAAATAACTGCCATTCAGTGAATCTCCAGATTCATCCATTACAGGACTGTTAAATTGCAAAACCACTTCCTTCTCCGCACTTGAAACAACTCTTACTGTCGGTGATGCGGTAACTTTCTTGTAAGATAAGGTCAAGGTTTTTTTGAGAACAGCAAAGCCTGCATAGTCCTTAACCCCAGTAATAGTCAGGCTGTAATTGCCTTCCTTCAATGTATCATTTATCTCTACATATATGTCTCTTGTACCGTCTGCAGTGTCAACCGTTGTGTCATATAAGCCATTGTTTATTTCAACTTTTGCATTACTTGTATCTTTTATCGGTTCACTAAAGGTTATCTTAATCTTATAGGGTCCTGTCAATTCAATTTTCTCTACTGCAGGATTAGCTGAATCTATTGCATTAAGGGTTTTCGTTTCATAATTTTTAACGTTTTGTGTTTTTTCTGTATTGTTGACCCCATTAACTTCTAAGATAAACTCTTCTCCTTGCTCAAACGGGGTTGCACCAACAGGTGTTTGGTCTATGTCCAACCTTAGAATGACTGACTTGCCATCAGGCTGTATCAGAGCGTTGTTTATCTCATGCTTATCTATTGAATAATTTTTAATATTTTCTGCGGACAACTTGTCAACTTTATCCGTAAATGCAACTTTTACTTCGGTAAGATTTAATGCCTCTACCTTTTCTACTGCGAATATTACAGGCGCTGTTATAACTCCTGCTGCTACAGCCGCTGACTTTTCTATTTTACCCTTTTCTACCAAATCTTCTGCCAGTGTCTTTGCATTCCCCTTCAGGTTCGCCTTTAATGCTTCAAGTGTAGCAACTGCCATATCATTCACTCTGAAGAGAGTAGCTGATGCCGCTTTTTTCATGCCTTTTGTTGCAGCAAATTGAAGTGTATTATCCCATGTAAAGTCCCCTACGGTACCATTTGCTCCTTGTGTATATCCCAAAGATTCGAGTAAAACCTTATAATATGCTTGGGCAGACATTGGACTATTGGGGTTGAAGTATCCGTTGCTGCCAATCCATCCAAGCTCAGGATGAGCCTTCAGGTATGCCATGACTACCCGTCCACCGCTCCAGTTGACTTCATCCCTATCTTTAAAGTTGGTTGTACCTGAAAATGCCAATGCCTCGGCTTCCAGTTCTTTCAGTCTTAAAAATATAATTGCCACTTGTAATCTAGTAGGCACCGATTCTGTATAAGCGGCATCAACCGTTCCGGTTGTTCCTTTTAGCATGCCAAGGGTTACACTTGCTTTTGCCTCAGCACTAATTTCACCTGCTGCAAATACGGTTGCTGTTGTCGGTATTAACAATACTAGCACTAAGAGTAGTGCTGTTAGCTTTTTCATAATACGAACCCTCCATTTCACTAAGAATGTTAACCTTCTTACATATTATAACAAGACAAGCCATAAGGGTCAATAATTCGTGCTGCGAGAACAGATCCTTCGCACTTATTTCATCAAAAATCTACATTGATGAATCTTAGAACTTAGACTAACGCAACGACTTCGCAAAATGGTTGATCGTCCAAAAAAATGTGTTCTTATTATTTTGCAATTCATCAAAAAATTTCCCTCGTACTTACCCCAGCTTTCCCGATTATTAAATAAACGTTACTGCTCTGGCATTCCTATTTTAGGGGTGCCTGTGTTAATATCTGAACATGGTGATTATCCCATGTCAATACAACTCAAATAAAGGGATACTGTTATAGCATCCCCGCATCTTACAATTTAATAATTGCTAAAGTGATTGAGGTATGAACGGCTCTCCTTTAACCGCTTTCACCAGACTTTCCATTACCTTTTGGCTATTCTTTCTGCAGGTGGAAATATAGCTCCTTACCCTACAAAATACCTTAGGGCCTTCTTTTCCACGGAAACCGCCTGAGATTTTCTGTCTCAGTTTCACCATCCGTATGTGAGTCTGTCTAACAATTACGGTAATCATCCTACATTCCCTATTTGGGTAAGGCGTGTCATCTACATTTCGCCTTCTCATACTTGACGATTCTGCAATACTTCACTTGCGTTATCCATATGAATCTTTTCCTAGTTGCAGTTGCGGCTGTAGATACCGTACTTGCCCCGTTGTCCCAATCTGCTTAATACCTTCAAGTTACTTTGAACGCACCGACTGGTAGGAATACCCGAAGATGAACAGGTAATGCTTTCAGCATAATTCAGACGACCCCTCTAAGGTCGCACATCTACATAATATCCTTTACACCAGAATTGCCTATTCCCATACCTATATTTTAAATTCGCATGTTTGTCAAATATCATGAGCGAACTTTTTCCCTTTAAATATCCCATGAAATTTGACACACTTAGTTTTGGTGGAATACTCACCAACATATGTATGTGATCTGGACATGCATTCGCTTCCAGGATTTCCACACCTTTATGTTCACACAGCTTTCTTAGAATCTTTCCTATATCAACCTTTATCTTCCCATAGATTACCTTCCTGCGATATTTAGGTGCAAATACGATATGATATTTACAATTCCATTTACTATGTGCTAAACTTTGACTATCCATTTGATAACCTCCTTTGTTTTTAATGCGGTTGGCGAACCAGTATTAATTCTAACAAAGAAGGTTATTTTTTTCTACTCATAGCTAAAAGCTTTTTTGAACCACGGGCATAGCCCGTGGTATTCGTAACACAAGAATAGAAGCCGTAGATTAACTACGACTTCAGTATACAAGAAAGTCTACATGAAGATTTATAGAACCGAATTTGAACGGATCGTGAAAGGTGAAAAATACAACCTTAGTCCATGTAATACCGTTGATAAAGTTCATCCAGTAAAAAGTTAATGAAATAAGTAATATTGAAAAAATAGCACGAATTAGTTCAATACTTTCAAAAACTAAGCATTTAATTCTTGTTATAAGTATCAAAAAGCATTAGATATGCAAAAAACTCAGGTGTTTCTTGAGTAATATGAGAAGCATTAATCCCACGTTCGATAAGCATATCAACTTTTAGTTCTTCGCAATTGGAGGTTATTTCATTTAACTGAGATTCGATAATTATAAGTATTCTTTCGTCATCAGATATAATTTTCTTCATAGCATTGTAGTAATGATCACTCTTTTCGTTTCTTACTATCGCATACGAGACGAAATTCAAGTTATCCAAGTTATTTTTTATGGGGTTGTTATTGTGTGCATTAACATAGTTAATAATTGTCATTTTATAAAAGATTGATTCAGATTCTGATAATTCTGTTTCAACAATATCTATTTTTTGTTGAAACGCAGAGATAACACTATTAACTGATTGTAACGGTCGAATTTTATGAAGGTATTGATTTTTTAAATATGTTTTGTACGTATTATGATCCATAATCACCGTCACCTCAAAAATATAAATCGGAGATGCTCATAGAGCATCTCAATATTATTGCTTTGGTTAAGTTTTAACTGTTATAAAAATAATTTTATTGAATTGGCCACTCACCAATGATATTTGAGAAACCTTGCCAACCGTATTGTATCTGGTATGCCATAACGCCATTATCTGAGACTCTTACTTTCGTTTCATTTGTTGGTATAATAGCATCTCCGATATAAACATTATGATAGTTACTTATTACACCAAAATTATATGTTTTTGCTGGAAATGATTTGTATGTCTTGGGAAATACCAATGTAGTGTTATTGATATCAAGCCAATTAAATTTTATAGCATTTGCAGCATCTGTACCATTATAAGATAAGTAGACTTGAACTGTAGTTGTAGTTCCAGATCTTATGAAAGACGGTGTAATTGTGTTGAAAGAAACAGAATCGGTAGAAATTGAGTTTATAGATTTATTGTTGGTATTTTAATTTTGAGCTGGAATACCGTCAGGATTTGATCTTTCGAGTGCATTTTGAATAGTTACAGATACATTATCATCCGCAAATAAAGTCATTGTACTAAACGATAGAACCAAGTAAATAACCATTACCATAGATAGAATTTTCCTTACTGATTTTCTTTTGAAATTCATACATCTTCCCCTATTCATCTTTAATTTTACTGTTATGGTATAAACTACCTAACAATTGTAATTATACATCAACTTGTCAAAAAGAGGAAGTCCTATTTTGTAAACATTACATACGTCTTATGTCCTTGACCTTCTCCCTTTAATCTGATTCATTCCCAAAGTTAGTCTGGATGATATAACCAAATTATCTAGGAGGGAATGAATATGAAAAACAGATTTACAGAAGAACAAATTATAAGCATTCTAAAGCAGTAGGAAACTGGTATTGCAGTTAAGGACTTAATACGCCAGCACAACATTACTGAGCAGACTTTCTATCGCTGGAAGTCAAAATATGCTGGCATGGAAGTTAAGGAAGCTCAACGTCTCAAACAGCTTGAGGATGAAAATAGAAGGCTTAAGCAGCTCGTTGCCGACCTTACATTAGACAACCAAACTCTTAAATGGGTAGTCGAAAAAAACGACTTCAAACTGCCCGCAAAAAGGAAATAGCAAATGAAGTTCAGAAGGAATTTAACCTTAGTGAACGTCGCGTGTGCAGGCTCCTTAGCATAAATAGAACATTTAAACGATATGCGCCAGTTAAGAAAGAAGAAATACCCTTCTGAAAAGCGTGGAAGGCCAGAAACTGCAGCAGCTCCAAATACAAGGTGGTCTTTCGATTTTGTATCTGATGCTCTGGCTAATGGCCGTCGTATTAAAGTACTGACCGTTATTGATGAGGTTACTAGAGAAAGTTTAGCTCTAGAAGTTGATACATCCATAACAGGTCAGCGTATTGCTTCAGTGTTGAATCGAATCGCATTCTTTAGGGGATACCCTAAAGAGATCCTTACAGATAATGGTCCTGAGTTTACAAGCCTTGCCCTTAGCGAATGGGCATATGAGAAGAAAGTTAATCATTTATTTATAGAGCCTGGTAAGCCAACTCAAAATGGATACATAGAAAGCTTCAATGGCAAATTCCGTGAGGAATGCCTTGAAGAACATTGGTTTAAGAATTTATATGAAGCACGCCAAATCATCGAATCATGGCGTGAAGAATACAATACGCTACGTCCGCACAGCTCTATTGGCAACTTAACTCCTAGCGAATATGCGGAAAAATTACATAACGAACTTACCCAAAATTCAGCTGGACTAACATTGAGTTTGGTACAAAATTTGGGGTAAGGTCAATTGCATTCTCTTTCCAGAGATTAAATACCTACTTTTCACAAAGTATCTGAAAGAATCAGTTAATATGAAAAATGTTGAGTTGGCGCCTATTTTTGATTTGCAAAAGGAGCATATATGGCATAATAATAGGCATTGGGATTTTAACGATTTAACAAAATTAGATATCGATAAATATGTAGGGCGTAAGTTAGATCCCGCAACTAATTGGGAAAAGGTAAAAGAAATTATTGAACGTGAGCGAGAAGGTTGGAGAAAGAAGGAACAACAAAAATTTGACCAACTTTTAGAATAACGTAATTCACA
>MGOS01000022.1:41645-42525 GCA_001797185.1 Clostridiales bacterium GWB2_37_7 | reverse complement strand
CCATAATGCTTCAATCTTGTATGGCATATACATCCATTTAAGTCGTATAGATTTCGTGGCAATCTTCCACAATGAAGTGGTATTTCATTCCAAAGGTAATTATAGTAGGGTTGATATCTAAGTAAAAAAATCCTATAGTATTTGTGAGATTGCCAATAGCAATCTTCTCTATAATGTTCATTATCCCACATGTCGTATAATCTAAAGGAATAGTGATCAAAATTTGGTTGATTGGTTAGTTCTTTTATTATATCTATTATTCTATCTTCAAAAATTTCATCTGCATCTAAGCATAAAATCCAATCTGGATTTGTATCAACCGTCAACTGCCATAGCTGCTTTCTTAATTCTATTTCATTGTAAAAGCCATGTTCTTTATTTGATACTATGATAAAAGGTTTGTCTTTCAATATTTCTTTGCATATTTCAACAGTATTATCATCACTCGCATCATCTAGAATAACTGCGTTATCGATGTATTGAATGGCATGGGTTAACACCTCGCTAATAAACTTACTGCCTTCATTTCTTACTAGCATTGACAATGTTATTTTATTTCCTTCTGTTTTGTATAAGCGGACTTTACCTTCTATCAATTCTGGCAGTGTAAAACCGAATATTAAACTCTTATCTGAATTTTTTAACTCGATACAGCTTATCAACCAAGTATTATCCTGTTGCCGATCCATAACCAGCCTACAATAATAATCCGATTTTATAACTTCTTCGTTTATTTGAGCATGAATCGTGAATTTGCATTGAGGAGAAATTCGCATATCAGATGCTTTAAATTCATTTACACTTATTTCTTGTATGGTAACACTACTGGTTACTTTTCTTTCCATTATATAATGCATGTCTCGTATTTCTCTTTGTTTTA
>MGOS01000022.1:37253-41633 GCA_001797185.1 Clostridiales bacterium GWB2_37_7 | reverse complement strand
CTGTAGTCACAAGTATAATTTACTTCTATAAAGTCCTTTACAAGGCTTAATACACTGGCTTTAAGTGTTTCAATATGTGCAATACTGCTATTAAACATATTCTTGTATGCCGCCACTCCACCTAGATCTTCCTTTCGATATATATGGTATGCGGGACACGTTGTGTCAACATATAATTTGAAACCAAGGGCAGCCGCTCTGATGCAGAAGTGCCTGTCTTCACCCCAAAAAGAGATGTTATATATTTCTTTAAAATTTACTCCGGCATATAAAGCAAATTTGCTAATAAGGGTGCATGCCCCTAATCCACCTACTTCGTAAACTCCAGGCTTTCTAAGCTGTTCAATAAACCCAATGTACCTTTTGTCAGATTCAAACTTATCTATGATTTCCAATCGCTTTTTAGGCACCAATGAATAATGATCATAAAGCCAAACCTGCGGTAATTCTATAGAATCCTTTTGCCATTTCGTCCAAAATATTTCTGAAATGATATCTTTATTTTCTCTTATTAATACACTTAAGGTCTTTGGATGAAGTACTAAATCTGAATCAACGAAGAATAAATAATCATATCCATCCTGTTTACAATGTTCGATTATTCTATTCTTGTATTCTGCTACTTTCCAAACTATGTTTTCTTTCCAATGATGTGTATCTCTTCCACGAATATATTGTCCTTGCTTATCCCCTTGATCTATTCTAATATGTCCTTCTTCTTTATAGAAATTGTATAGCAGTTCACTAGATTTGCTGTCGTCGTTATCATCTATGAAAAAGTAATCAACTATAATATTGTTCTTTTCCAAACAGCAGAGTGAACTTAAAAATTCTTTTAGAATCTCTGGTTCTTGTCGGATTGGGCTTCCTATTAAGACCCTCACTTTCTCGTACATTCTTTCATCTCCATTTTTAAACCACTCAATATTAGCCGTTTAGGTCAAAGTGGTATTATTTTTAGATTTGTACATTACCTTACCGTTAAACTATAAATATTAAATCTACCTTCGTTACACTTCTCAATAAAACTTCCATCAAATTCGCGATCAATAGATTCTACTAAAAGAATTGCATTTTTTATAGATTCCATATATGGATTATGAATTGGGGGAAAATACTTATTTCCATACATAAATACACATGAGTTCTTATCAATAACTCTAAAACCACAATAATGATATAATATCAATCTATCTTCATTAATAAAAAGCTTACCTTTTTTGATACATATTTTATATTTCTCATCATTCCAAGGTGCAATATTTACTCCAGCCACATCAATAGGTCGTACATCGTTAAATCGTTCAGGCATTTCTTCTAGATATTTTTGATCACCGAATTGTCCTGTTTCTGTTGTGTTATAGCACCACTTAATACACTGCTGCTTCCACCAATTCAAGCAGTTTCTTCCTCTAAAATTATTCTTAAAGCTAACAATACCAGCATTGAATCTTCCTACATCCTCCTCAACATATTTAATATCAGAATTACAATCATGTTCAGACAGCAATACTGAACAATTATTACTTTTTTCAAGAATTCTTTCTGGATCATCATAAAAAAATAAATCTGCATCTATATAAGTTAATCTATCAATATTATTACGACCTAGCAAGTACATCAAATAGACTGGTTTTAAAGTCCAACAGTATTCTTCTGCTTTTCTTATACTTTTTAAACTTAACAGATGGTTATCTTCAATCTCAATCAACTTATTTAATATTAAATTGTCTAATTTGGCCTCTTCTAATATTCTAAATGTATCTTCATCCATACAAAGTACAAAAATTTTGTAGGATTTAGAATTTTCTTTTATGGAATTATATAATGCAATAAACTGATATAACCTTGATCGTGTGATAATATTGCAAAAGTACATCTCTAATTCACCGTCCTCAAAAAACTCAATTTGCTTGACATAGGTAGTTTAACGTATTTTTACCATCCTTTGATAATGCCCATTTTAGAAAGGGGTATTGTTGATTAAATTGATTGTTTAGTTCATATACTGGATTTAAAGAAAGTGCTGAAGTGCAAATAAAAAAATAATTAATTCTTGCTATTTCCAGGGGAAGAAGTTCAATTTCTTGATTTATCAATTTACCATAACCATAACCCTCCATAAAGGCTTTTGCCATACTTATGCCTTCTTTGTGAATTCTGAAGTGCCATAAAGAATAAGCAATATCAAAAAGTCTCTCAGCTCTTGTTATAAAATCAAAGTCCATAATGCAACACACATCCCCAGATTCCGAATAGAGCTGGTTACCTTGATGCCAATCACCATGTATAATTGTTTTTGGAAGTTGTGAGCTTTTTGATTCCCATTTTTCAACTATATCATCATATAGTTGAATTACTAAATCTATTTGATCCTTTGTTGTTTTATCCCTAATTCTCTCCATTTTGGATATACCTTCCTTAAGAACATTTGTAGATGGATATATGGATGCCTTTGGTGAGATCGAGCATTTTATATCTGCTAGTGCATCATGAATCTTACGAAGAGTGCTGCCGCTGGAATAAGCTTGTTTTTTATTAAATGAAAAAGATTGTCCTTGTATAAACCTGGTTACTTGAAGGGTTTTTGAACCAAATTTGCTATAATACTCTCCCTCAGTATTCTTTAAGGGTAACAGCACCGGAATATCATAATTTACCAAAGTCATTAGAACACTCAAAACAGCATTTGCTCTTTGCAAATCTGCTGAAAAAATTCTTATAACATATATACCCTTATTTGTAAGTATCTTCATATTAACATTAGCAGTGTTTTCGAATATTTCCATAATAGAAATTAAGTAACCTAATTCGTATTGATTACATATTTCTATAACTTGTTCTAGGGTCGGTATTAACCTGATTTTTTTTTTAAATTCTTTACTCACTAAGCTCCCCTCCAATTATAAACGCATTGGTTAAAAAAATTCAGGCATCTCTTTCTTAAACGCTTTGTACAAATCAGGTGCCATATTAAGAACATGTTCGATAAACATATTTAACATTCCAATCTCATTTAATTGCTTAAATAGCTTAACTGGCATCGGATTTTTTAGTCTAAAGGCATATACATGATCTACCACTTTAATTTCCTTATTTGCTTTTATTAAGATATGTCTCAGAGACTCATCTTTTCGTAAAAACCCTAAGCGTTCCATCTCGTAAAACATTTTAATCAATTCCTGAGACATATCCTTTGACATTCTACCCTCTTTAATTAAGTAATGCTTTAGATTTGGTCCATTAATATATTCTATAATTATATATTTAGGTCCCGTTTCATATAATATTGGCATGATGGGGGACCCAGTAGTTCTTAAGTATGCCTGCTTTTCTTCCTCTGCAATTTTTTCATTTTCATAAACCTTTATGCATTTATAATCATCAATTTTAAACACAGCTCCTTGACTACCTTGACCTATAAGTAGTAAATCAGTCGGATTATTTATCTTTAATTTTTTGTTTGAATCCTGTATAACTGTAATAAGTTTGTAATCGTTCATATAAGTACCCCATATTTTTACTTTATAAGTTCAGACATAGCACTCCACTCATTGAATAATTCATTATCAATATTTTTTACATGCTCTAAGAATGGTTTCACCAACCCAATTTTCTGTAATTCAGTAAATACTTTAACTGGCTTAGCATCTTTTCTTACATAGGCATACACCAAATCTATGGCCTTTAATCTTTCATCTTTAGTGACAATTATATGTCTTAAGGATGAATCGATCCGAGTAAATCCAAGACGTTTCATTTCTTTTAATAAAAAAACTAACTTATTAGCAATGTCAAAGGATATCTCTTCTTTTTTGGATAAATATTTCCAAAGCGATATCCCTTCAATAAACTCCATAATGATATAGTTATCTCCAACTTCGTATAATCGGGGGACTATTTCCGAGCCTTGCCCCATCTTATATGATTTTGCTTCCTTTTCCGCATTATGATTATCTGCATATATTTTTACACATTTGTCCTGAGTCAGCCTAAATACAGCTCCATGAGCCCCTTTATCTATAAGCTTTAAGTCTGTCGGATTCTCAACTAAAAGTGCAATTGAAGGCCCATGTATTACATTTATTCTTTTAAAATCATCCATTATATGTCTCCTCCTAACTAAAATATAATTCTAAAAAAATAATAATCGTAAATAAATAAAGATTAGCGTGCAAGGGCTGGCATTTAATCCAGCCCTACAAGATTAGATCTAAATATGCGTTTAGATTTTCATATAATGCACAAAATTAACATACTTTCTCTCAGTGAAGCTTGCATCAAAACCAGGGAACATCTTATCGATTAATTTTATTTGATTAACAAGATTTATAATATATGGCATATATATTAAGTTCAATGGACTTTCATCCATCTTAT
>MGOS01000022.1:30907-37231 GCA_001797185.1 Clostridiales bacterium GWB2_37_7 | reverse complement strand
AGTTTATCCTTATTTATATAAACCTTCCCGTCTTTTTCCTTTACACAAAAGCCTTCAACATTCCACTGTGCAACATTTGCGCCCATACTTTTAACAACGTGAACATTTTTGAAAAGTACAGGCCAACTCTCAACATATTTTTGATCGCCATATAATCCCTCTTCAACATTAGCTATTAGAGTGCATTTTTCAAGACATTTGTTTAACCACCATTCAACAGCTGAATATGCATTTTTATCATTTCTGCAGCATACAAAGCCAGTATTATATATTCCAGATGTTTCATAGCAATGCATAAACTTCTCTGAATTATTATGATCGGTTAGAAACAGCGCTGCACTCGTATTTTCTCTAATTATTTCTTCGGGATCTGAATAAAAGAACAAATCAGCATCCACATGCGCAAAGTATTTTGCGTCTTTATAAGTGTTCATGACATAATTTAATATATATGGTTTTAAAGTCCAGCAATATTCATGGTAGTTTCTATTGTTTTTAGCTGATAAGAGATTACCGTTTTCAAAATCACTTGCTTTTAACACAGTAATATTCTTAATTGACATCCTTTTTAATATTGTATATACCTCTCTATCTACACAAAGTGCAAATAATTGATAGTTATTACAATGCCTTTCAAGAGACTCTTGCATAGCGAGAAATTTATATATATAACCTAAAGAAACAACAGTGGTAAAATGAAATGTCTTCATACTCCCCCTCCTTATCTGCCTATATTATAAATTTTTGACTTATTATTAAAATGATCCTCTACAAAATAGCCATCAAAGTTAGGAGATATTTTCTCTATATCAGATATAACCTCTTGTATAACAAGCGTATATGGTGTATGAATAATTCTATTAAGGGTTTGACTGCCTATTAATAAGGCAAATTGATTTTTGTTTAATAGCCTCAAACCACAATAATGGTAGCAAATTAGTTTGTGATTGTTGACAAATACCTTATCAGCTTGGTTGCTAAAGTAGTACTTACCATCATTCCATGGAGCTATATTAACACCAGGTGCAGTTATTGAGTATATTCCTTCAAACAAACGCGGCATGAGATCCAAATACTTTTGATCACCAAACTTGCCATCATCTACCCCATCAAAACACCAATCTATACACTTATCCTCCCACCATTTCAAAATATCCAGACTGGTTTTGCAATTCTTAAATACAATTAAACCTGAATTGTATTTTCCACATGTTTGTTCAACAATACTGTTTTTTTCTATAAAATCATGTTCTGAAAACAGAGCACAATAATTTTTGTTGCATTCAAATATTGGTGAAGGGTCATCAAAAAAGCATATATCAGCATCTACATAGATAGCATTTTCTATATAATCGTATGTCTTCATAAGATATTCTAGAAAAAAAGGCTTTAAAGTCCAACAAAATTCATTTAGTCTTCTATTCTGTTTTACAACATTAAGTCTTCCATCATTCAATTCATCGACCTTGATTAGTACAGTATTTTTTAATTGTAGTTTATTACATAAATCAAAGGTTTCATCATCTATGCATAGAATGAATACGTTAAAATACGAATAATTATAAACTAACGAGCGATAAAGTGTAATTCCTTGATACAATCTATACTTACTTAAAATAAAACAAAAAGCATTTCCCATAAACATCAGCACCCCTTTAATATGGAATTATTGAACATGGATATCTTATATATTGAAGTACTCTTACTATTATTTTCCTTTTTAAAACAGCCCTTATAATCTGGTAATTCTTCAAGACAATTCATTAATATTTGATAAATCATTTGTAGGTAAGGTTTATATAATATTGGATTTGGCTTCCTTTCATTTCCAAAGCTTAACGAGAACTCCAAATCATTTAACAGTCTAAAGCCAGAGAAATGATAGCAAATAAGCTTCTCATTATTTATTAGCACAGAATTCTTTTTACAACTAAATATATACTTTGAATGGTTCCAAGGAGCAATATTTACTCCATGTGTTTTGATAACAAAGGCTTTTTTAAACCTTATAGCCATTTGCTCTAGATATTTTTGATCTCCAAATTGATTATTTCTAAATTGATTACTACACAAAGTATAACAGCAATTTTTCCACCAATCTATACATTCCAACCCTTCAGCATTGTTGCCAAAGCTAATAAATCCTGAGTTATATATACCGCATGATTTTTCAAGACACTTATAGCGTCTTGAAAAATCATGATTGCTTAACAGCACTGAATATTCATTACTATCATCAAAAATCCTATTTGGTTTTGCGTAGAAGAACAAATCAGCATCTAGATAGGTAATTCTTGTAATATCTGTGAAGTTTCTTAGCAGATATTCTAAAAAAACCGGCTTTAAAGTCCAGCAATACTCTTCTAATGCTCGATTTTGCTTAAGGGTATACAGATAATCATCTTCTAGCAATTCAATAGATATTGGTGTTGCCTCTTCGCCAGTCAACCTATTTATGAATACAAAGGCTTCAATGTCCATGCAAAGAATATATATCTTAAAACTTTTTACAACCTTTTTAAGGGAATAATATAGAGCCAAGCCTTGAACTAATCTATATTTTGACAGTATCATGCAATACTGCTCTGCTTTTACATCTAGAGGCATATATTCACCTTATTTTTTTAGAATTTATTGTCTGTAAAATATTTCTCATACCATTCAATTGTCTTATTTAACCCTTTTTCAATATTGTACTTTGGAGCCCAGTTCAAAATATCCTTCGCTTTTTTTGCAGATAAATATTGATTTTTAATCTCGTGGCTTCCTTGATTCAATATTGTTGGTTTTAAATTGCTATTCATTTGTTTCAATATCATATTAACCAAATCCAATACAGTAAGTCTTACTTCATTGCTGAAGTTAAAAGCCTCTCCATATAAATTTAATTCTTCCATTTTTTCAGCAAGTAAAATATATGCTAAGGCTGCATCCTCAACGTATATATAATCTCTAATGAAGGTCCCATCGCTTCGAATGATAGGCGATTCATTCTTTATAATTGATTCAATTGTCTGTGGTACAATACGATTGAAATTTAAATCCCCACCGCCAAATAAATTGCCGCATCTTGTAATACAAATAGGCAAACCATAAGTCTTATAATATGTCTGAGCAATTAAGTCAGCGCAGCTTTTTGATACATCGTATGGGTGACTGCCTTGCAGGGGCATTTCCTCATGATATGGCAAAACTGGTTGATCTCCATAGGCTTTATCACTGGATGCTACAATTATATTTTTAACATATGGACTTCTTCGGCAAGCCTCTAATAAATTCCATGTACCTAATATGTTAGCGTTAAAGGTCGATATTGGATTTCTATTGGCTATCCCAACGATTGCTTGAGCAGCTATATGAAAAACTGTATCAATTTCATATTCTCCTATTGCTCTTTCTAATACATCCATGTCCTCTAAGGATCCTGAAACAAGATTTATCTTCAAATCCTTGTTACTTAACAATGGTGATTTAGGAGTAAAGTCCCTAACAAGACCCGTGACATTTGCACCCTTATCAACCAGCAGCTTAACCATATAGCTACCAAGAAAGCCTGAGCAGCCAGTTACGAATACATTTTTATTCTTCCAAAATTCATTATTCATTTTTTCACCAAACCTTCCACAATGCTTCGCCTTTTTCCCATAATATATTTACATCCATAATATCTTTATAAGTATCCATTGCTTTCCAAAAACCCTCATGTTTATAGACTGCTAGTTGTCGATCTTCTACAAGACTTACTAAGGGCTCTTTTTCAAGAACACACCGATCTCCATTCTTTAGGTAATTGAAAATTTCTTTGTTGAATACAAAAAATCCACCATTTATTATTTCATTGCTAACAGGTTTTTCAATGAATTGAGTTGCAATATTATCCTCTACTGATATAACTCCATATTGATTTGATTTCTGAATCCCTGTAACAGTGGCAATCTTGCCGCTTTTCTTATGGAAATCAAGCAATTTCCTTATATTGATATCCGATAAACCATCCCCGTAAGTAAGCATAAAGCTTTCATTCTCCAATAAAGATTTTGCTCTTATAAGCCTTCCTCCTGTCATCGTTTCAGAACCTGTATCAAGAAATGTAATTTTCCATTTTTCAGATGGCTCAAGCATCTCGTAGCTTCCATCTTCCTTCAAAATAAAATTGTTATTTTTCCATTCATAATCCATAAAGCATTCTTTGATTCTTTCACCTTTATACCCCAATAGCAGCACGAACTCATTAAATCCATGTTTATAATAGGTCTTCATGATATGCCAAAGTATCGGTTTATTTCCCACCATTGCAAGGGGTTTAGGAACATCATCTGTTATTTCTTTCATCCTTAATCCTTTTCCGCCACAAAGAATTACGACTTTCAAGTTATCCCTCCTATTGCACATACGCTTAAAATTTCTTTCAATACAGCATATGTACAAACCATGTTTTTGTTAAAGATTTTTATAAAAAGTAATTCTTCTATTTGCATTCAATCTATATATCTAATCTTTATGGAAAAAAATAAGAAATCTATTCTATGTTATACTGCCTATTTCATTGCAATTACTTATTCTTTTAAGTTGATATCTTATTGTCAGCTTAGACACTCAAGGCTAATGTTAAATACTTTTTTGATTAACGCATTGAAGGAATAAAAAAAGTATGGAGCTCCCCCTTCATCTTTAATAGAATTTAGGAATATTTCAACTGCTTGCTTATTTAAAATGAACTACTTTTTTAAATTTTTAATTTCGTAAAACCAGTCTTGATCTATGTTATTTATCCTTTTATTCTTATTTCTTAGTGCAACAAGCAGTCTTCTATATAATTCCAACATGTCACTATTATTTGAAATGTTGATGGCTTCGATCTCGTTCATAATGATATTTGCTATAGATTTTTCTACTGAAATTAAATATCCGTAATAAAACAAGAGTAAATCTATACATTCATACTTTTTTGTAAAATAAAAAATGTTCTCTTCCCCTCTATCGATAAAATTGATTGGATGTTCTTGATGTACACTATTTATATCATTTTGCTTAACAAACTTATAACCACTTTTGTATAGTCTATAGCCAAAATCCAAATCTTCGCAGCCCCATCCCGTAAAACGACTGTCAAACCCATCAACCTTTAGAAACATATTTTTCTCAATAGAGCAATTATTTGTTACCAGTAAACTCCAGGGAAAGCAATAATTCTCCAAGTTATCTCCATATTTGTCTAATATAATCTTTTCTGCCCCATACAGCTTTGAAAGATGAAAGGACTCATCAAAGCCGACTCCCAACATAAGCTCTTTTTCTGACACCAAAGGTTGTTTATCCCTTAGATTTTCAATTTTACAATTGCTTTTTTCTGCTAACTGCTTGCTTAAGCTTCTTTTAAGATATCCCTTGAAATCATCATAATAAAAAGTATAAACTCTTCGCCAGCTTTGACCACAAACTGCTATATCGCAGTATCGATGTGCCTCTAAATGTTTTGCTATAAAAGATCTTTCTGCTATCATATCACTGTCCAAAAAAATAATGATGTCACCGTTTGATTCCTTTACTCCATAGTTTCTCGCAAAAGCTCTGCCCATGTTTTTACTTGTAGAAAATGAATTTAAAGTATAATTTATTTCAATACCTTTAAGCATCTCGTGAGTATCATCTGTGGAGCCGTTATCCACTACAATCACCTCAAAATCTGCTCTCGGATAATCCTGCATATTTAAATACAGCAAATTATAATAAAGTCTTTCACAAGCGTTATAGCTAGGTATTACCAAACTAGCCTTCATATACATTCACACCATTCAATAAATAATTATTTCCTTGGGAATAGCAAAGTTTTACATTTTTTTCTTCAAATCAACATCGCTACTATTCAATATATGCAAATACTATACAATGCTGCTGTTTTTTGCCATCAATATTAAATTTAAATGTTATTTTGAAAATTTTGCTTTGAAACAGTACAATTCTTCAGTATAATTTAAAATGTATGTTCAAAAAAAATAATGCAGAAACAGTTTTTTATTAATTCGTTTATATAGAAAGGAAGTTATTATGAGTATCCTGAATGTTAAGAATTTGAGCCATGGTTTTGGAGATCGTGCAATTTTCAATGATGTAAGCTTTCGCCTTCTTAAGGGTGAGCATATAGGTTTAGTTGGTGCAAATGGTGAAGGTAAGTCCACCTTTATGAATATTGTTACAGGCAAGCTGGAACCAGATGCTGGAATTGTTGAATGGTCTAAGCGCGTTAGAGCCGGATATCTTGATCAGCATACTGTACTTGAAAAAGGTATGACAATAAGAGATGTATTAAGAAGCGCGTTTCAG
>MGOS01000022.1:15068-30896 GCA_001797185.1 Clostridiales bacterium GWB2_37_7 | reverse complement strand
GCTTATGGAGGATTCCGGTACGATTCAGGATATCCTTTCACATAACGATTTTTATATTATTGACTCAAAAGTGGAAGAAACGGCTAGAGGCTTAGGCTTGGTGGACATTGGACTGGATAAGGATGTAAATGACTTAAGCGGAGGTCAAAGAACCAAGGTGCTGCTTGCTAAGCTTCTATTGGAAAAGCCAGATATACTATTGCTCGACGAGCCTACAAACTACTTAGATGAACAGCACATTGAATGGCTGAAGAGATATCTGAACGAGTATGAAAATGCATTTATACTTATTTCACACGACATACCCTTCCTAAACAGTGTAATTAACCTCATATATCACATGGGGAATCAAGAGCTGAACCGCTACGTAGGTGATTATGACAATTTCCTACAAGTGCATGAGGCAAAGAAGCTACAGCTGGAATCAGCTTATAAGAAACAACAACAGGAAATTGCTGATCTGGAAGATTTCGTAGCAAGAAACAAAGCAAGAGTTTCCACAAGAAACATGGCGATGTCCAGACAAAAGAAGCTGGATAAAATGGAAGTGATTGAGCTGGCAAAAGAAAAACCAAAGCCAGAGTTTAAGTTTAGAGAAGCTCGTGCAGCAGGCAAAGTTATTTTTGAGACAAAAGATTTGATTATTGGTTATGATGAACCTCTAACAAAACCCTTGAGCCTACAAATGGAGAGAGGTCAAAAAATTGCTTTGGTTGGTGCAAATGGTCTTGGTAAAACAACTCTACTCAGAAGCATCTTAGGTGAGATTAAACCAGTTTCAGGCGAGGTTCAGCTAGGAGATTATCTTTACATTGGTTACTTTGAGCAGGAAATGAAGGAAAATAACTACAACACTTGTATTGAAGAATTTTGGAAGAGCTTCCCCTCCTTTAGTCAGTATGAAGTTAGAGCTGCTTTGGCGAAATGTGGCTTAACAACAAAGCATATTGAGAGTAAAGTTATGGTATTAAGCGGCGGTGAGCAAGCTAAGGTTAGACTTGCTAAGCTTATTAACAGTGAAACAAATCTGCTTGTACTGGATGAGCCGACAAACCATTTGGATGTGGATGCCAAGGAAGAATTGAAGCGTGCACTTAGAGAGTACAAAGGAAGCATACTTCTTATTTCCCACGAACCCGAATTCTATCGAGATATCGTGTCTGAGGTTTGGAATTGTGAAAACTGGACTACTAAAATAGTATAAAAAGAGGACCTAAACGATTTCGTTTAGGTCCTCTTTTTATCTTTTAAGCTTTCATTTAGTTCATCCATAACTTTGTTTAAGTCCAATTTCTTTAATTCAACAACCTGTTGAATTGTATTACTGCACCTTCCACCTCAACCACAGCTAACATTAGATAAACCATAGTGTGCTATGACCTTCTTGGTTTTTGGATAGCGCACTAGAAGTTCTTTAATCCTCATATCAGGACTTATCATGCAATTATCCTAGAGCGTATTATAAGGTGTTATTGCTCTATCAAGCTGTGCAGGGTTAAAGGATGGTAGGTTTTCAAACTCAAATCTTTCACAAAATGTGTCTTCTATTGGAAGAACTTCTTCAACTTCGCAGTATCCTAGAACTGGAACACAAACTTGAACTTCAGCATCAAATTTAATTGCAACAAATATTCCAAGGTTTGTAACTAGCAGTTCACAATCAGTTTCATTGTTCAATTCATCAATAACTGCTTCGCTGAAGCATTGAAGTTCAAATCTTCCTTCGTCAATAAAATGTAGTAGATTTTTGAAATTCTCAGGTGTTGCATCTGGGTATTCTCTCTTTACGCTGAATCTGAAGCACAATTCGCCATCTTCACCTATTGAAAGGTTCGTATTACACTCTGGAATATCAACTACTCTCATTTTGATTATGTGACCTCTTTCGTCTTTACCGAAAACGTCACAGCAGCATTTACCACTAAACTTTAGCATCTTTAGGCAATTTGAAGAAACATCCTTGATCTCTACATCGGATATTTTGCAATGCTTCAGTATTAAAGTTGGCTGAATTGATCCACCTCTTGGTACTGAATCTAATTCAAACTTTATACCTTCAACACAGTCTCTTAATGCAAACTCATCAAATACCTTTTTAACCTTTAGGCACTCTAGAATCAGATCTCTACATTGTGGTCCTGTCTCTGTCTGAACAGTTACACTTATTGAACCAGTGCACGGTATGGTTGGTAATGGCATATATCTCACCCTCCTGATCTTTATATTAGCTATGTGCTTCTAGTTTATAATATGGAATAGTAGTTGTTTTTGTGAAAGCTGTTTAAAATATTTTTATCATTTTTATTAAATACTGTCATAATTATTAATTGTAGTCATATATTTTGAGATTACATACCTTATTTAAGGGGTGATATTATGATAGAAAAAAGCTATAAATCCATCTTGGAAGATTCCACTAGAAATAAATTCTTATTTTACTATTCAGGAACTTCGGTTTGCTGCAAAGAAATTTCAAAGGATGGACTATCTCGAGATACAATCATCGCAAGCCAAGTCAATGATAACTTTCTTACAGCAATTGATTTACAGGATAATATCTATGTTGCCTGTATAAGCGGTGAAAAGGGTATTTATCTATTTGCTTATGAAAACAACCAATGGAAACTGGATCAGGTATTAAATATACAAGGCAGCGGCAATATATTCCTCTTATCTTTATTTGCACATAATAGTTCAATTCATATAATATATGCAAAACAAATGACAATTGCTAACTTTTATAACATTTATCATCTATATAAACCAGGTGGTCCCCATGTATACCATGTCAACTCTAATTGGAAAAAAAACAATGTCTGTGAAATATATGCAGATGACATCGATTCAGCTTATTCATCTGTTATTACCAGAGATGGAACAATACATCTTGTAAATGAATGGTTTGATGGAACAAATTATCTTATAAATTACAGTTGGTATGAGATTGGTAATGATGGTTGGAAGAAAAAACCTATAACAAACCTATTTAAGAAAGATATTAAGGTAAGTATATTATATGAGGAAAATACCCTTCACTTGCTTTGTTATACATACGAAGATGAGATATCAGCAGTTTTTTACTACGCAAAAAGGGAAGGAACCGGTAAGGATTTTGAATTCTCATGTCTAGATAAAATAAAAACAGAAAATGCCATAACACCCTACTTCCATATTGAGAGTGGCTACATATTTATTTCATGGCTCAATGATAATAAATTTGGTCAATATTCCTTAAACAAAGAGCAAAAAAGCTGGAGTAAGAAATTTGATAATCCTATTGTTAGCACGGATGAACCGCAAGTTATTGAGTTTGTAAGAAATCGTAAGGGAAAGGCGCTGATTATAAAGAGGACCTACTTCAATATAGATTATAAAAACAATATAAGTTTGCCTTATTTTAGAGAAGGTGCATCAGAAAGTAATGATTTCAATGATTCAAAGCAAATGCGAAATTCTGAGGGAGATCTGATAAGGTATATACCCTATCTGCTGGATGAAATGAAATCCTTATCAGAGGTGGTAAAAGCATTAAGCGTGAAAATTGAACAGCTTGAAGGCAAAAAATCAACAAGCAGCGAAGCAAGACCAACTACTATTGCTATTAAATCAACTGCTGAGCAAAAACCAAGGCAAAACGATAGTGTTATTCTTAAAAAAAGCAGCTTTAGAGATCAGTTTATGAGTACGAATAAGCTAATAAGCCGCCCTGAGGCCTCGGCTTTGTATGTAGGTTCTTCTGGTATACCAAATCCCGAAGAGCTTTCGAAAAAAGAGGAAATAAAAATCGTAGAAAACACTGCAGCGAGACTGGATGAAAAAGTTAGTGAGAAGCAAGCTTGCACTCAACAAGCGTCAACTGAGCAACCGAAGCATGAGATTGAAAATACAACACAAAAAGATGTAAATCTTTTTAAGAAAATTGGAGATTTCTTCAAGTAAGTTAGCCTTTAATAAACTTCATATACATGTGTTATAAATTTAGATAGAATAACTACCTCCCGTTATAAAGGAAACAGGAAACGACAATCAGCGTTTCCTGTTTTTTCTGCTTTCATATATTTCCTTTATCTTGCTTTCCTGTCCATTTGGCGTAGGCTTATAATACTGCACATCCTTTATTTCGTCAGGTAGAAACTGCATATCTACATAGCCTCCCTCAAATTCATGTGCGTATTTGTAGCCTTTGCCATAGCCCCATTCCGCAGCACCCTTAAAGGCATTATTCCTTAAATGCAGTGGCACACTACCGGTGTTCTTATGCTCCACATCCTCTAGGGCTTTATTTATTCCCATATAAGCTGAATTGCTCTTTGGTGCATTTGCTACATATACTGCCGCATGAGCTAAGGGTATTCTTGCCTCCGGCATACCAATCATTTGTACTGCAGTTGCTGCCGCAATCGCTATTTGGAGAGCGTTGCTGTCTGCTAAGCCTACATCTTCCGAGGCACATATGACAATTCTGCGGGAAATAAACACAGGATCTTCCCCTGCATAAAGCATCTTTGCCAGATAATGCAATACTGCATCCGGATCTGAACCCCTCATGCTTTTTATAAAAGCAGAAATGGTATCATAGTGATACTCACCTTTTTTTTCATAGGTAATTGCCCTTTTTTGAATGCATTCTTCTGCAATACGCAAATCAATCGCAATTTCCCCTTTACTATTCTTTTCAGTCGTAAGTACTGCCAATTCAAGTGCATTTAATGCAGCTCTGGCATCCCCATTGGATATATTTATAATGTGTTGCAGTGCTGCTTCATCCAGCCTCACATGATACATTCCAAGACCCTTTTTATCATCTTCAATACATCTTAAAATGATATTTCTTATATCCTTATCCGTAAGAGGCATAAGCCTAAAAACTGTAGATCTGGATATCAAAGCGTTGTTGACTTCAAAATAAGGGTTCTCTGTCGTTGCTCCAATTAATACTACTGTTCCATCCTCAACATAGGGCAATAGCGCATCTTGTTGAGATTTATTAAATCGATGTATTTCATCTACAAATAGAATCGTTTTCTTATTGTACATCCCTTTTCGATTTTTTGCTTCATTAACAGTGTTTCTTATATCCGCAACTCCTGAGGTAACAGCATTTAACTGCTCAAACTGTGATTCTGTTGTATTTGCAATAATACGCGCCAAAGTTGTCTTTCCCGTCCCTGGCGGCCCATAAAAAATTATAGAAGTGAGTTTATCTGCCTTAATGGCTCTATACAACAACTTGCCTGGCGCAATGATGTCCTCTTGGCCAACAAATTCGTCGATGGTTTCTGGTCTCATTCTCATGGCAAGAGGACTATCCTTATGCTTTTGCTGCATTCTGTTGAAATCAAACAAATTGAAGCCTTCATCTTTCATCTAATTAACCTGCCTTTTTGTTTATTACATAACCTGCACTTAAAATACCCTCCAGCTTGAATTTGCGTATAGAATTTTTCGCAAAACAATATGCCTCAAGAGTATTATTCTCAAGCTTTATAGGTTTAATAATCCTTTTAGTTATACCTTTGTCGCACATATATATTATTTCAATCTTTCGATGCATTTTCAAGGCTTGATTTATAATTAACTCTACCATAAAAACACTTCCTATAAACTCATTTTTTATAACCTTAAATATATTATAGCCCGAACGTACGTTCGCGTCAATAAGTAAATACATTTACTTTGTCACCCATTTATATTATTCTATTATAGTATAAATTGTTTTTGTTGAAAAATTTGTTAGCTATTTGTTAAAGGTACTCCGAAGAATCTCATCATGATAATCAATATCATAATAGCTAAAGACCATGCTAAATAAGGCTTTTTATGATGAATAGCTATCAAAGGAAATTGATAGAAATTATGAAGTAAAGACCACCAAATAGTCCAGCCGTTTTTATTATATTGCAAACCAAGCTTCATCATTATTACTTCTATAATGATGTAAATGATGACCCATAAAATTATATATTGAACCTGCTTAAAAAAGGTCTTTGGAAAATGAGTTAAAAATATCAATACCGTACAAGAAAATATTGTAAATATAACCAATAGCTCGTTAAATATAGGATTAAGAATACCTGGATTAAAGGTCCAAAGCTTTTTATTGAAAAACACAAGATTGTATATCAAATCTCCCATTCCCATAAAAAGCATAGATGGATAGTATTTCCTCCAATTCTTCCAATCACCCAATTTGTAAGCAGCTATCATCCATATAGCGGCGTGTACTCCTCTTATCAATAATACCAAAGCTTATCCTCCTTAACAAAAATGATACTTTTAACTGCATGCATAATCCGCTATTGCTTTACAAATATTATTATGTAAGTAATATTTACTATTGCTTTATTTTACATAAATTATTCTCTAATAATCTTTTTTAGCATAAAAAAAGCAATTCACTATTGAACTGCTCTTTTTATCGATTATTTTACGAGCTTATTTACATATTCTGATGTAGCTGATGCTAGAAGCGCTCCGTAATTAACATTGAATTCTATGGTGTCTCCTACCTTATACTCTTTTTCTGCATTTGTTACATCCAGTATCATATGGTCACTGCTCGCCCCCAATATGTTTATACCTTTGTCTCTTGGAATAAGTCCATCATGCTTGACATCCTGTCTTCCTGCAGCTACAATTGCCCTTTTTATAATGCCATTGTCTTGAAAAACAGGCTTTCCACCAAAGGCATCCATTCCGATTTCACCAATTGGCATAGATGGTTTTTCCTTTAGTTCTACTATTTCAGCTACAAAACTAAAGGCATCGTTATAGGTTCCCTCTATACGTTCTCCATATGCTGATTCAGTGCCCAAAACAATAGCCTCACCTAATCTTATTTGATTTACCCGCTTAGGCATTTGGTTTTTAAGTAGTAGGTGAACACTACTGGAGTTGCCTCCTGAAATAACCTCCAGCTTTATTCCGTACTTACCTTCAATTTCTTCAGCAATTGCAACCAAGGTGCTAAGATTTTCAGTAGATGGTATTACACCACCGTAACAGGTTAGATTGGTTCCCAATCCTAAAAGCCTAATATTGTCTAACTTTATAATCTCATCTGTATATACTAGGGTTTTTTCGTACCAAACACCTTCTCTTAAGTCACCAAGATCAACCATTAATATGATTTGATGCACTTTGTTTTTGGCTTTGGCAGCTTCATTTAGAGCTTTGATAACCTCTATTTCAGAGTTAAGGCTTATATCTGCATATTGAACAACATCTGCCGCTTGAGTAAGCATAGGTATTCTTAGAAGGAGCTTTGGCACATTAAAAGCCTTTAGCTTGATAAGATTTTCTATTCTGGAATCAGCAAGAGCATAAGCCCCGCCTTCCAGCATGGCTTCTGCCAAATCAGGCAATGCACTTAACACCTTAGTTACACCTGCAACCTTTATTCCATGATTGTTAGCTAATTCAGATAGTACCTTGGTATTATGCTTTATTTTAGCTTTATCCATTATTAAAGCAGGATACTGCATTATAACCCTCCTCAAAAATCAATCTATTTCCATGCTTATTTTCATGAGCTGCAATGCATCTTCTGGGTATCGCTTTGACAATACACCCAAAGAAGCCATTATATAAGCATTGTCAATAAGCACTTTGGCATTAGCTGTTGGATATAATTCCATGCCCTTGCCATATTTACTAACATAATTAAGGATTTCTAATCTATTAGGCAATCTGGTAAGTGCTCCACCTGTACCAATTATATATTTAACATTGGTTAAATCCTTACCTTCTGCCACTGTCTTTTTACCAGAAGGACCATAGAAATTGCGCATATTACCTGCATGTCTTTCCATCGAAGTCAAGACTGCTTCTTTTGTAAGTCTTTCAATAAACTGCTTTTCTCTATCAGTCTGAGGTATAGGTTTAGCATTTCCCACCAGCTCTTCAGCATCCTCAAATTCTTTCTTCAGATTTTCCAACCCAATCTTTTCTACAATATGGGGTAGATTAACATAGACGCCTAAGTCTCCCTCAACAGTTCTCTTTGCCTCCGGTTCGGGGCTGATCAGTATTCTGTTAATTTCCTCTGACCCTTGCGTTACAGAGTGAACATCCGTAGTAGCTCCACCTACATCAAATACAACCAAATCACCTATGGCATTCTTCAGGAGCTTCGCCGCTTCCATAACTGCACCAGGGGTAGGAATGATAGGTCCACTAACCATATCTCTTACCTTGCTCATACCCGGTGCGTGTATGATATGCTCCTCAAAGGCATCCTGTATAACCTTGCGAGTTGGCTCTACGTTAAGCATATCTACCTTGGGATAAACATTATCAACCAAATAAAGCTTTACTCCAAATTCTTCAGCTATTTCTTTGATCTCATCCTGATTCTCTATATTTCCAGCATATATCATTGGTATGTTTAGCCTCAAGGCAGCAATCGCTTCAAAGTTATGAAGCGCAGTTTCACGTTCGCCGTAATCTACTCCGCCTGCTACCAATATAATGTTGGGGTTAATTTCCTGCATCTTCTTAAGATCAGTTCTGCGAAGCTTCCCTGCAGTTACCATTTTTATGATACCACCGGCGCCTAATGCGGCTTCCTTTGCAGCTCTGACAGTCATGTCATAAACCAGTCCGTGAACAGTCATGCGAAGACCGCCTGCCGCACTGCTTGTGGCAAGCATTTCATCATATTCTATATCATCGGATTTCAGATTATTTCTAAGGTTTTCAACAGCACCCTTTAAGCCTACAGTAACATCTCCATTTAGTACCGTAGTAGGGGATTGCCCCTGACCTAAAAATATAGGGCAGGGCCCACCTATACCATTAAATGCATTAACTACTGTAGTGGTGCTGCCAATTTCAGCCACCAATACATTAATCTTCATTTTACATTTCCCTTCTTTTCTTTACCATAAAGCTTACAACGTCAATGCCCTTTGAACCTCTACCGAAGCCTGCATCCATACCTGCTTCTTTTGCGATCTCATTGCTTACCTGCGTACCACCGCAAATGATCATAACCTTGTCTCTTATGCCTTTTTCTACGCAAAGCTCATGAATCTTTCTCATGTTCTTTGTATGGACATCGTCATGGGTAATGATTGTACTTGCAAGTATAGCACTTGCATTTGTCTCAATAGCTGCGTCAACCAACTTTTCAACTGGGCAGGAAGTTCCAAGATATAAATATTTAACACCGTATTTTTCAATACCGCCGTGCTTTATATCCAGAGTTTCCTTTAAACCAACTGAGTGTTCGTCTTGACCAACTGTTGCAGCTACAACAAATATTGGGTTCTCTTTTATGTCAGATCTAACTTCTTCCTCGGAAAGCACTTCAGGTTTTTCCGGGATTATAAGGTCGTTGATATTAATATCAAACTTCACTCTACCCTTTATTTCAACCAATGTACCCTCAGATGGATGCAGGCATTGCTTATGAACAACCGTTACATCTTCAAGACCCATCTTTTCACCGCACTTGATTGCAGCAAATTCAGCTGTTCTTTCATCAAGTGGCAGGAATATCGTAGTAGCAACTACTCCGTCTGCCTTCCACTCAACCTCTGGCTTAACCATACTTGTATTTGTGTACTTTTCTACTTCCTTTAATCTTGTTTCGACATTATCAAATTCATCAAGCTCATCGATGTAAATGATCTTTGATCTATCTTCAAAGGTATCTCCGCCTATTGCATCGGAAGCATTCTTAAATTCCGCTGGTATATTGTTGTCACCGTAGTGTACTGATACAGGTGCAAAGTAATCCGCATCTCTCTCAAATATCATACCGGCACCGATTCCACCTTCGATTTGTCTTGGAATACCGTCGCCGTTTCTTTCCGGATAGTAGCCGCTGTCAATGAAGAAGCCTTGTTCAACAGCCTTAAAGTAGCCGCCAACCTCAAGCATTTCTTCCATGAACAGAACCGCTCTCTCTTTAAGCTCTCTAATCTCTTGACCCAAAACGCCGTCTCTGTCCAGCTTAACCATTTCTCTTAAGCCGTCCATACCATTCATAGCCTGTTTAGCTGTGCTGATAGCCGCTATATTGTTGTAATGCCATGGTACGTTACGACCCTCGTCAGGGGTAATGGTTGATTGTATATCAGCGCTTGTAAGTCTTGAAATCATTAGATTTAAAGTATGAGTTACTGTAGCTTCTCTCATATCTGATTCCATATACTTTGTATTTTGTTGTGCTCTCATCTTGTATTCGCTAAAGAAATCTCTTAGTGCTACTGCATAAGGTAAATCCAGTCTCATGCATGGAGCAGGAGGAGCTGTTGGGGGCACTGTTGATAATGCTATATTCTCAGGCTTTATACCAACCTTCTTTGAGAATATGCTGTTCAATGCATGCTGAACCATAAGCTCAGGTCTAACCTTCCAAGCCTTCATTGCTGTTGCATTGGCATTATGAGCTCCATCTATTTGAAGCATGTCAGCCCAAGCCATGATCTTCTTTGCTTCACAAGCATCAACGAAGCTTCTAATCATATTAACGTTTCTGTACAATACGTTATATTGTGGATCTTGGTGTGCTCCATTTACGCCTTCTTCAGCAAACATTACCGCGATGTCAGGACCGGCAACACCCGAAATATAGGAGTGGAAGTTTATTGGTCTGCCTACTTCCTCTTCTATCATATCAAGCGCTTTTCTTGTTGCTCTTACTTGCTTCCTTGTTACAGCGATACCGCCAATACCTTGTGTTGTGCCTTCAATTAATGAGTCGATATGAGACTGACCAGCTGTTCTTATTACCATTATGTGATCTGCACCATGCCATGCAGCCATTCTCATTCTTCTGATATCATCTTCGAATCTTCCTGACGCTACTTCTGTTGTAATTACACAATCCGGTTGCGGATCAATATAGTGGAAGCCTCTGCTGCCTGGAAGCGGTACATAGTTCTTTAGACCTTCTGAGGATTCATGGTACTCAAAATCTCCAACTACTCTAGGTTCGTTTCTTCCTTCTCTCCAGTGCCATCCTCTTCTTTTTGGTTCATACTTATCTAAATCTTGTATAAGCTCATTTATATCAATTTTCTTATTAATATCTAAACTCATTATTTACCCCTCCTTTAAAATAATCCTTCGACTTCGTCCCAGTATTTGCCTTCTGCCAAGCCGACTCCGGCTTCTCTGACAGTTATGCCTAGCTTTTTGGAAAGTCTCCAAACCACATTGCCGGCACCCTTGCCCATAAGACCTTTGGCCATTACGCCTTCTACGATTGGCTTAACTTCCATACTTGAGAAACCCATTCTTAGAAGAATACTTCTTTCAATTGCAGGAGTGGTGTTTTTCTTACCTAATTCAAGCATTGGCTCCACAATTTGCTCTGCCAACGCCCAGAATCTTGCCTTTAATTCCTCTTCTGACATGTTCACAAGATGCTGTCTTCTAACCTCATAATCATCAGCACGTTTCATTTAATTATCCCTCCAAAATTTATATAATATTGATTCCCAATTCATTTAAAGCATTTATGACAAATTGCTCTTCTGTTTTTGTTTCATTTGCTAAGAAATCTACATCTTCCTTTGATATTTCAGTAACCTTGTTGTTGGTTATACTATTTCTGATGTAGGAATTCTTTGCTTTATTCAAATCAAAGTCTCTTATCTTAATCATTGACGGATGCTCCGGTAATATGATGTTTTCACCAGGTATCTCATCATTTGGATTGCCAAATTTAATATCGATTCCATTTTGTTTAGCAAAACTAAGCTGTGGCATTGGATGCTTGCCGGCTCCTGTATATTCAGTTTCTTGAACTACTATGATTTGATCCTCATCCATTTCCTGTGCTAAGGAGAATGCTGCCGTCAGAGATGTATTTCCTGCCGGACCTCGCTCTAAGCCTTCAAGCACTGACAAAGCTTCTGTGATATAGAAAACCTCACCTTGTTTTACCAATACATATCTGTCAAGATATCTTAGTGGTCTAGCTGCATTTCTTGGAACGTCAGCTCTATCCGGCCATGTTGCAAAAGGTAATCCAAAGCCTGTGTGACCAGTAGTAAAGGATTTTCTGTTAAATGCTTGGTCTGAAGCCATGTGCAGCCCTGATAAATCTACACTGGCACCAACCACCTTGACATTGTCAGCCCCCGCTTTTATTAAGCCTCTTGCTGTACCGGTTACGTTGCCGCCCCCTGCATGTGTTACCATGACCACGTCAGGATCTCTGCCTTCTCTTTCTCTAAACTGCATTGCCAACTCATATCCTAACGTTTCAACCCCTGCAATACCAAATGGTGTATATAACGAAGCATTAAAATAGCCTGTTTCTTCCAATAACATTAAGAACGTATAGAAAAGCTCCGGTCCAACTGTAAGCTGGATTACCTCTGCACCGAGTGCTTCGCAGGCTCTTTGTTTTTCTAATATTTCAGGTTGTCCAATCATCTTGCTATCGTAGCATTCTTGTACGATTATACATTTTAAGCCCTGCATAGCTGCTTGCGATGCCACTGCTGCACCATAGTTACCACTGGTTGCTGCGATTACACCCTTATAGCCATTCTTTTTAGCATGGTATACTGCATTGGCTGCTCTTCTTGCCTTAAAGCTTCCTGAAGGATTGCAGGCCTCATCCTTTATAAATATTCTTGCACCTTTGCCTTTTGGAGCCATCTTTCTTGCCAAGGCAGTTAGGTTTCTAAGCTCAATGATTGGTGTATTTCCGACACTTACGTCAGCTTGTATTTTTTGTATTTCTTCCAAGGTATAGCCTGCTTCTCTCATCATTCTTTCATAGTCGAAGCCTATTCCACCTGACTCGAAAATTGAATAGTCAATACCAATGGCTTTTTTCATAATTTCGTTTTTTCTGCTTATTACAGCAGCGTATGAGTTATCTCTAATCATTATTTTTCACCTCCAAAGAGGATTTCTTTTACCTGTCTGTCTATTTTTAGCAGTTCAGGTACAAATTCACCAAATGAATGTGTATATCTTGGGTTAACGGCTATCAGCTCTCCCTTTACCTTACGTCCTGTTGTTGTTTCTATTTCAATTTCTTCTCCTAATTTCGCACCAGTGAGAGCAAGACCTTTTACCCATAACTCCAAGGGCACTTGCTTTGTGTCCTCAGGCACTTGAGGTGCTCTTTCTTCGGGTTTGAGTACTATTTGATGTATTTGTACCCAATCTCCTTTTTTTGCTGTACTCATATTCCACTCTCCTTAAGAAAATACGTGATTATACTGGCAGCCAGTATTGTTACGGCAGCTGCCAGTATAATTAGTTGGTGTATTTATATTATCTGTTTATAAGCTTTCTCATATCTCCCATAATTGCTCTTGGCACTGGAAGATCTATCATTGTCTTTAAGCCAGGTACTGAATTTATAACATGAGGAATCATATTTACACACATTGCAATTGTTCCAAGTCCGCCTTGTACTTCCGGCTTAATTGCCATGTTAACTTCCGGTGTACCTTTAATTGTTATGTAGTCACCTGTATGCGTTCCTTCCATTTCCGGCTCAATTTGTTGTGGGTGAATCATATCTATTTTAACTTGACCATCAACATAGCCTTGACCTGTCATATTTACACCAGCTACATTACCTGCAGCTGCAAAGCCGTATGGTGACTTTCTATCAACAGTTGTTACAATTGGTTTCATCTGTGTTTCGTACTTCTCAACATCCCAGCCAATTGCATCACCTATCATTCTAATTGATTCTGCAAAGCCTACATGACCTGCCATGGTGCCATCTTCAACGCCTTTGTTGAATTGCTCAACAGTGACGCCTACGCCTTGCTCTTCCATAACAGCAGGACCAAATGGGCTTAAGCTGTTAACTCTCTTTGCTTCAATGTGCTCTACATCAGTCATACAGCCCGTTAAGCATACAACGAGAAGGTCCATGATTAAACCTGGGTTAATACCAGTTCCAAGGATTGTAACACCGTTCTCCTTAGCGATTCTATCAAGCTCAGCAGCTAACTCTGGATTTTGAGATTGTGGATAAGCCATTTCTTCCGCTGTGGATATAACATTTACCTTCTGCTCCAGCACTTGCTTTAATCTTGGGAATGCCTTCTTCGTAAAGGAGTCAGTTGCACATAAGCAAACATCAACCTTTTTATCCCTTAATACCTCATCAATATCATTGATGATGATTACTTCCGGCTTGTCGCCTCTTTGCACACCAAGAACCTCAAACATGCTCTTGCCTACTCTTTCTTCATTGCGGTCACATACGCCTACAATGTCCACGCCCTTCTTAGTCAAAAGCATTCTAGCCATTCCGCTGCCCATTGCACCAAAGCCCCATATTGCTACTTTTACGTTTTCCATATAATAGTACCTCCATATAATTATTTTTATGTGCATATTGCAATCATAACCTTGCATAAAAGAATTTCCAGTTAATACATTAGTAAGAATGCACTCTACAGATTTTGCAGTTTATGGATTCTCATCTAATTATTTAACTGCTTGTTAATATTTATCTCAAATATTATAATAGCAATTAGCATGCCAATTTGATTAAACTATATTAGATTTAGTAATTAATTAAACCCATTGGTAATTCAAGGTTTTAACAATTATGCTGCGTAGCATCATTTACATAATTTTCAGAAATATAATTGTCTATGCAAATATATTTGCTCGTGTGCAAATATATTTGCCCTCATTACTTTCGTAAGTCTGTATAAATTTCTATATTTTTCTATTAAAATGTAGAATAATACTAATAAATATACATGTGCTATGTTTATATGCAAATAATTTTGCACAAAAGAACCTATAAATGTCAATTGACACTTAAATTATCAATTATTAAAATTAATTTAGTATTTATAATAAGGAGATAAAATGATGTTTGATTTTCATGTACATACCTATTATTCTGACGACTGCAACGTATCAATGGAAAACTATATTCTTCCTGCTATAGAGAAAGGCTTAAAAGGGATTTGCTTTACAGATCATATTGATATTGAATATCCAAATGATGATGTAAAATTTCAATTGGATTATACAAAGTATATGAAGGAAATTAAAAATTTGAAGGTTAAATACAAAGATAAGTTGGAAATTTTAAGTGGAATTGAATTTGGAATGCAGCCCCATATATTAGAGACCGATAAAAGCTTTTTTCAAGATAAGCAATTTGACTACATCCTTGGATCAATACATACTGCCAGCAAAAAAGAGCTTTATGATGGAGATTTCTTGCAAAACAAATCTGAACACCAAGGAATAATTGACTATTTTGACGATCTGATTTTCTGTGTTAAGAATTTTAAATGCTTCAACAATTTAAGTCATATAGATGCAATATCAAGATATATCAGCAAAGGAAGCTTTGAAGCTTCTAAGTATATAGATTATATCGAAAAAGCTTTAAGAATAGTAATTCAGGAAGGTAAAGGAATAGAGTTAAACACTTCGGGCAGAAGGTATGGCTTGTCTTTTTTTCATCCAGAGCCAAGTATACTAAAATTATACAGGGATCTAGGGGGTGAGGTCATTACACTTGGTTCAGACTCACATAACCCAAGCACCTTAGCATATGGCTTCAGTGAAGCAAAAGATATACTGTTAAACTGCGGTTTCAAGTATTATACAGTTTTTAGAAGTGGCAAACCGGAGTTTATAAAGCTTTAACAAAAGAAAATCCCTGACTACCGAGGGATCGAATAGTCAGGGATTTTCTTTTTGCAAACTATATATATTTCACGCCTGTAGCCTTTAAAGCTGTCTTAACTGCATTGTAAACTATTAGAGTTACAAATATATTGGCAAATGCTGTTGGAAGCACAATTCCTAAAAATAATACGAGAAATGGTGCGGGTAGCCCTACCAGCAAAAGTGCAGAGTATA
>MGOS01000022.1:3281-15004 GCA_001797185.1 Clostridiales bacterium GWB2_37_7 | reverse complement strand
CAATTATATTAGGTATCTGTCCACCCGGAAAGGTTGTCGTTAATGCAGTAATTCCGCCCCCTAACAAAGCAGTCAATATCACACTCTTAAAGTCTCTGCCTATAAATAATGCAACAAATATAAATGATAGCATTATATCAAATTTCATACTTCCTATAGTTCCAGGTATAACTTGATGCATTATATAGCCCATTGCTATCAGTAGCGCTATAAATATGTTTTTTCTTAAATCCATAATAAATCTCTCCTTTATTTCTGTTTGTTTTGTACCAATGATATTCATCAGGATTTCACAACATCAAGTATCCCTCCTTTTAATGCATATAAAAAAGCCTATCATCCCCTATAAAGGGACGAAAGGCTACTTTCGCGGTACCACCCAAATTAGACAGCTTACTGTCTCACTCACTCAGATACGGAGAAAAACTCGATATCCTGACTCTATAACGGGAATCTCCCGGCTTCGGATACTATTCTAATACCTTAGAAGTTCACCTAGCATCTCACAAGTCCATTCACTGTAATTCTTGATACCGAACTCACATCAACTTCGGCTCGCTGAAAAAAGATTTTACAATTACTATTCTTGTTCGCAGAATTTAATTATTTAAATAATGATAACATATTTTATTATTAATAGCAATATAAAAACATCATTTCGCAATCTAAAAACATGACATGACACATATAAATATATTACATTACATAATAAAGGGGGGGATATCATGAAATCACTAAAAGAATTGAGCTTTCGATGCTTTATATTATTTGTAATGCTAAGTCTTGCCTTTGTTGCCTATGATATGAGCAGACCTGCATTACAAAGTGAAAATGAAATGACAGCACAAGATGTCGTTCACTACATCGTCCAACCTTTTCAAACACAAATTAATGCAGATAGCAAAAAAGCAAGTAGCTTGCTAAATAAAGATTACAATTTATTACTTAACATCCTTCTGCCAATTATAGTATACATTGCTTCAATTGGCGGCTTTATGTACCTTTTAATTGAAGACATCAAAATGTTAAAAACCTTCAGCAGTCAAAATAAGTTAGCGCGTAATTTGTGGTGCTTATGGATTATTTTTTTAATCGGATTAATTTTAATTCCCATATTCTTTGGACTTCAGTTGCTAATGAAAGGCATTATATTAGCAATCATTACAACTGCAATTTTTTTAATTTTAATCGGGATTTTATATAAGTTTTCATATAGAACAAGCAAGTAGCATAAAAGCCTTGAGCAAAATGTCAAGGCTTTTAATCATTCTTCCTTCAACATTCCATACTTCTTAAGCTTGTGCTGCAGCGTCTGTCTTTTTACACCCAGTTTCTCTGCACTTTTCGATATGTTTCCGTCGCATGCTGACAGAGCATCACTAATTAAGCTTCGTTCAACCTGTTCCAATACATCATCTAGTGACTTATTATCCTCCATTTTTATGCTGTATGTGTTTTGTATATTTGAAAACATTTTATTATATATTTCATAAGAAAAGTGCTCCGGCTTTATGATATGCTCTTTGTTAATCATGTTCATTGCACCTTCTATTAGGTTTTCCAGCTCTCTAACATTGCCAGGCCAATTATAATGTAAAAATGCTTCTTTTACATCATTAGATAAATACCATACATCCTTGTTCAATCTTACATTATATTTCTTTATAAAATGCTCAACAAGTGTTGGTATGTCCTTTTTTCGTTCCCTCAATGTTGGTATGTTTAAGGTTATTACATTTAATCTATAATAAAGGTCCTTCCGCAGAAGTCCCTTCTGTACCAAATCCAGCGGATCCTCATTTGTAGTGGCTATAATCCTGACATCTAGAGGTATCTCATTTAGTCCCCCGACTCTTCTTACATAGCCTTCTTGTAGTACCCTCAGAAGCTTAGCTTGCAGCTGCAGCCCCATAGAGTTTATTTCGTCCAGCAGTAGAGTTCCTCCACTAGCTTGCTCAAATAGCCCTGGACGATTTATAGCCCCTGTAAAACTCCCTTTTACAGTCCCAAACAATATTCCTTCCAAAAGTGATTCAGGCAATGCTGCGCAATTTTGTGCAATGAAGGGCTTATCCGCTCTATTACTTTCATTATGAATACTCTGTGCAAACAACTCCTTACCTGTACCTGTTTCACCGAATATAAGAACAGTAGAAACAGAATTGGCAGCTTTTTTGGCAATGCTTATGCTGCTTTGAAATTTATCGTCTTCACCCATAAGACTTTTGAAGGTGTATCCTCTCAGCTTGTCATCCTCTAAGTCTTTAGTCGCCAACTCATGCTGCAAATATTCAACTCGCTTGGAGAGCTCTTGCTCCCTTGTTATATCCTTTGCAACTTCCAAGGCTCCATATTTAGATGCAGTAAGCATGATTGGAATTGTGCTGTTGATTGTCTTAATCTGCTTTCCATGCTTATTCAAGTATGTCTGCCTTGTATTCAAAATAGGTTTTTTGGTATTTAGTACTCGATACAGCGTACTTGTTTCTGCAGTTAAGCTTGGAAACATATCAAGAAGTCTATTTCCTACCACATCATTAATTTGAAGACCTTCCATATCGCCCATGGCTTGATTGTAAATTACAGTGGTGCCCTTGTCATCTACAACATGTATGCCGATATCTATATTTTGTATGATGGCTTCAATTATTGATTTGTATATCAAATTCATAGTCATTCGCTGCACCTCTCAAAAAAATATAGGTAGATGCATCTCACATCTACCTTCATTATAACAATATTTAAATTCTTTTTAAATGCATTTTTATAATGCATCGAAAAGTCTAATTCTACCTTATATTGGCTTTCCGATTATGCATTTCATAAAAGGCTTTCTTATAACAAGATTTTACTGAAAGGTTTTTTGTGTATTTTGCAAAAAACCTACCCGAGCGTTTCAACGAGGCAGGGGATATATGCCCACCGCCTCTTGCAGAAATCGGAACCCGCCACTTATAGAAGTGGGGGACATCTTTTGCCTCGTTATAGTTGAAATTCTTCTATAAAAGCCTTAGTTAAATATGCTTCTTTAACATATCTTCAAAGCTTTGTTTTGGTCTTGCACCTATCAGCCCATCTGCATGTTTGCCATTTTTAAAAAGATATACAGTCGGAATGCTGAGGATTTGATATTTTTCTGCTATTTCCGGATTTTCATCCACATTAAGCTTTACTACCTTAACCTTGCCTGCATACTGCTCTCCTAGCTGATCTATTACAGGAGCTACCATTCTGCATGGTCCACACCAAGCTGCCCAAAAATCAACTAATACCGGAGTATTAGAGTTTAATACTTCATCTTCAAAATTCCTTGAATTTACTGCTGCTACATTACTCATTTTTTATTCTCCTTTAACCTAATCTTTATTTACTATGTTGTATAAATCGCACTAATTTTAACATTGGTAAAAATGTATTTTGTACGATTTATAAAAAAGGCTTCTATGAAAGGATTTTAGATTAAGGAAGCCTTTTATGAAATGCATGGCCGGAACATTTGTTTAAGGAAGATTCTGATGTTCCTATGCATTATAAACAGCGAATAATATTTCGTGCTATTTTAGTGAATGTATATTGTTTAGCACGAAATACATAGTTACTTTACATATTTTACTATTGTATCTATTACAGCATTAACATTTTCATCTATTTCGCCTTTTTCTATTGAGGCTTTAATACCTTGATGCATACACTCTGTTATATACTTTTCTATCATCATGCCACCCACCTTGTTAATAGCAGATCTGATAGCAGATATCTGTATCATTACATCAGTACAGCATTTTTCTTCTTCAACCATTCTTTGGATGCCTTTTACCTGTCCTTCAATCTTTTTGAGGCGATTAAGCAGATCTTCTCTATCAATATTAATTTCGTTCATAATTCCCCTCCCATACCCCCCGCAGGTATCTATAATATATTATATAACTTTTCTAGGTTTTGTCAATAAATTGTTAAAATATTATTTTATACCGAGCATATCTCTTACTACAGCGGAGGCAAGTATCAAGCCTGCAGCGGGTGGTACAAACGATATACTGCCAGGGATTTGCCTTCTGTGCGTGCATTTCGCCAAGTCTTTGTTGCTGCATATGCAATTGTTTTTACAGTTCTTTTCTGTTTCTATTGGTGTAACAGGCTCTTCTTTAGAATAGACTACCTTAAGCTTTTCTACTCCTCTTTTGCGAAGTTCGTGTCTCATGACTCTTGCTAGGGGACAAATAGAAGTTTTATATATATCCGCTATTTCCAGCTTCGTTGGGTCAAACTTATTCCCAGCTCCCATACAGCTTATTACTGGTATGTTCATTTCTAAGCATCTTGTAATTAGATCAATCTTTGAAGAAACCATATCTATAGCATCTACAACATAGTCTAAGTCAGCTGTAAGTAAATGCTCAGCTGTTTCCTCATTATACAGCTCCTTAAATATAGTAACATTCATCTTGGGGTTAATATCTAAAAGTCTTTCTTTCATGGTATCAACCTTTGACTTTCCTACAGTTTTTCTTGTAGCATGTATTTGTCTATTAATATTGGTCAAGCAAATATCGTCATAGTCTATCAGCACTAGGTTTCCTACTCCAGCTCTTCCCAATGCTTCAGCTGTGTATGCCCCAACTCCGCCTATACCAAAAATAGCAATTTTGCTATTTTTTAACTTGTCCACTCCATCTTTACCTATCAACAATTCAGTTCTAGAATACCAATCCATGATTACCTCCAAAAAGTCCTGCCATAAAGAATACTGAATAGCAGGACTTTATTTGTTTTTAGTTTTTGCATTATTTCAAAATTTAATACGATTGATGACAAACTTGCAGTAAAATAAAAGTTTTGTATTAAGGCGCATTCTTATAGAGTTTTTGTTGCAATTTTTAATTCATCCAACTGCTTAGCGTCAGCAGGAGATGGTGCATTTGTCATAAGGCAGCTTGCTGTTTGTGTCTTTGGGAAGGCGACAACATCCTTAATATTATCTGTACCGGTAAGAAGCATTACCAATCTATCCAATCCAAAAGCCAATCCGCCGTGTGGTGGTGTGCCATACTTAAAGGCTTCTAGCAAGAACCCAAATTTAGACCATGCTTGCTCACTAGTGAAGCCTAATAACCCAAACATTTTTTCTTGCAGCTGCTGATTATGGATTCTTATGCTTCCTCCACCAATTTCATAACCGTTTAGCACAACGTCATAAGCTTTTGCTCTTGCATCTGCCGGATTTGTATCCAACAAAGGTATATCCTCATCCATAGGACTTGTAAAAGGATGGTGCTTCGCTACAAATCTGTTTTCATCTTCATCATAATCAAACAATGGGAATTCTGTTACCCATAAGAAGTTGTACTTGCTCTCATCAATTAAATTAAATCTTTTTGCTACTTCCAACCTAAGCTGTCCAAGGGCATCATAAGCAACATTTGGCGCATCAGCAACAATAAATATAATATCGCCTGACTTTGCCTGCATTCTCTCCACTATAGCATTCATTTCCTCTTCTTTTAAGAATTTTGCTATTGGAGACTTTATGCCTTCTTCAGTGATGTTGATCCATGCCAAGCCTTTTGCTCTATATACCTTTACATATTCCCCCAGACTATCTATTTCCTTACGACTAATCTTTGCTCCAATGCCCTCTGCATTGATAGCCTTTATAAGACCGTTATTTGCTATTGCATCTGCAAAAACCTTAAACTCTACATTTGCTACGATATCTGCAATATCCTTAATTTCCAAGCCAAAACGTGTATCAGGCTTATCCGAACCATATCTCTCCATCGCTTCTTTATAAGTCAATCTATCAAAGGGCAGTTGTATATCCAAATGAAGAACCTCTTTAAACAATCTATGCAGCAAGCCTTCATTAACCTTCATTACATCATCTGCATCAACGAAAGATAGCTCCATATCTATTTGTGTAAATTCAGGTTGTCTATCCGCTCTAAGGTCTTCATCTCTAAAGCACTTCACTATTTGGAAATATTTATCAAAGCCTGAAACCATCAGTATTTGCTTAAACAGCTGAGGTGATTGCGGCAATGCAAAGAAGTTGCCCGGCTGCACTCTGCTTGGTACAAGATAATCTCTAGCTCCTTCTGGCGTTGTTTTTGTAAGCATCGGTGTTTCAACTTCAATAAAACCATTTTCATCCATGTAGTCTCTTACTACTTTTGCTGCCTTATGTCTTGTAAAAAACATCTTCTGCATGGATGGCTTTCTCAGATCCAAATATCTATATTTCAGTCTTAAGGCTTCAGATTCCTTGGCATCATCCTCAATATAAATTGGAGGTGTTTCAGCCTTACTGATTATCACCATGCCGCTTACAATAATCTCAATACTACCAGTGCTTATTTTGGTATTTACTGCCCCGCCTCTTTTGGCTACTTCGCCAGTAATCTCCAGCACAAACTCGCCTCTAACCTTGGCTGCTTCATTAAAAATATCCTCAGTAGAATCCTTATTTATAACAGCTTGCACCAGACCTGTTCTATCTCTTAAGTCAATGAACTTCAGGCTGCCCAAGTCTCTGCTTTTTTGCACCCAACCATAAACCGTAACTTTCTCACCAATATTACTTTCATTTAGCTGCCCACACATATGGGTTCTATTAAATTTGCCCATTTATTTTACCTCCTGCTGCTTATTTTTCATGTACTCCAGCAGTTGATTCAGTTGGATTTCCTCTTCGCTGCCGTTTTCCATGTTTTTTACTTTGATTTTATTATTGTTTATCTCGTCTTCACCAATTACAGTGATGTATCTGGCATTCATCTTATTTGCATACTTCATTTGCGCCTTAAGACTTCTTGCCATGTAATCCTTATCGCACTTTATATTGTTATCTCTTAATTTGTGTATTAATCTGACAGCTTCCTTAAGCCCTGCTTCTCCTAACCCAATAATGAAGAGTTCCATAGGAGGGGGTGTAGGTATTTGTATTCCAGCTTTTTCTAGTACGATGAGTAGCCTCTCAATTCCCATACCAAAACCTACTCCAGGGGTACTAGGACCATCAATTTGTTCAATGAGTCCATCATAACGTCCCCCACCGCACACAGTTCCTTGAGCTCCAATTGTGTCAGTAACTATTTCAAACGCTGTTTTTGTGTAGTAATCCAAGCCCCTAACTATTCTTGGGTCTACTGTATAATCCAAGCCTATCAAATCAAGAGCTTCTTTGAATTTATCAAAGTGATCACTGCATTCCTCACAAATATTGTCCAGCATAAAAGGTATTTCAACAATTTGCTTCTGACAGCGCTCTTCTTTGCAGTCTATAATTCTCAAAGGATTTTTATTAAATCTGTCTTGGCATGTTTCACATAGGTTTTCTAACTTAGGACTTAAAAAAGCCTTAAGCTTCTTATTATACTCAACCCTGCACTTCGGACAGCCAATGCTGTTGATTTTAAGCTTCAGACTGTCTACACCCAACCTTTTATATACTGTCATTGCGATGTTAATGACTTCAGCATCTATGGAAGGGTCGCTGGCTCCAAATGCTTCTATCCCAAACTGATGGTGCTCTCTCAAGCGTCCGGACTGAGGCTTCTCATAACGGAAGCAAGGTGTAAAATAATACATTTTTGTTGGCTGCGGCTCATTAAAAACACCATTTTCTATAAATGCTCTAACAGCTGTAGCAGTCCCTTCAGGCTTTAATGTCAAGCTTCTTCCTGCCTTATCATCAAATGTGTACATCTCCTTTTGGACTACATCTGTAGTTTCTCCGACACCTCTATGAAATAGCTCTGTATGTTCAAAGGCAGGTGTCCTTATTTCAGCATATCCATTCAAAGCACAAATTTCTCTCATAAGGGCTTCTACATAATGCCACTTATATGACTGCGCAGGTGTGATGTCCTCAGTGCCCTTTGGTCTTTTAATTTGCATAATAATTCCTCCTATAAAATCAGTTTTGCTGTATTTTTTACTTTATAATGTAATTATATAAAAGACTTCTATCTAAGTATTTTAACAATCAAATAAGCCTTTTATGAGAAGTATGTACTGAAAATTTGTTTCACGTAATTTTAGATTTTCCTATACATTAAAAAAACCCCCGCCTCTGACAAAATCGTCAGGGACGAGAGCAATTCCCGTGGTGCCACCCTGCTTGTAAAAACAAACTCAAAGCCTTAACGCGGACTAACGTAGCTGCCTAATCACTTCAGCAACTGTGCTCCAAGGTGTCTTCGAATGACTTTCTTAAGGAATGCTTCCAGCCATGGCATTTCCATCTCTGATAAGAAGTAGCAAACTACTCTTCCCATTCAATGCACTAATATGAATATTATTCCTAGTTTCATATATTATAATACTGATGTTATACTATGTCAACATTATTTGTATAGTTCTTCTAATAATTTAAATTTCTTGTTTATTTGCTGCTCAATTCGCTCAATGTAAAGTCTAATATCTTTAATATTGCCTTGTCGCTCTATTCTATTTTCATCAATAAATATTGTTTTGGTTATGGCATCCGCTCCAAAAGCAATATTTGTCTGTTTTTCCTCTATGATTTGAATATTATATATACACTCGTAGCCTGGTTTGCAATAGCCTATGTTTTCTAGATTTTCTATCATATGCTTCTGTCTATATAAATAATAGGGGCGTAAATTCTGCTGTTTTGCATATTCTGCTGTATTCCTCATCATTTCTGATGTATTCCCCTGCTGTTTGACAATATTGCTTTGACCGTGAATAATAGATGCCCTTTTAATTGCCATGGTATGTATTGTTAGACTTTCCGGTTGCAGTCTTTTTATAGCTTCCAAGGTATTTTCCAAATGCCTCATTTCTTCACCCGGCAGTCCCAAAATAATATCCATGTTAATATTATCAAAGCCCATTTTCCTTGCCAATTCAAAGCTTTTTATTGTTTGCTCTGAGTTATGTGCTCTGCCTATTCTTTCCAAGGTTTCATCATTCATAGTCTGAGGATTTATACTTATTCTAGTAACCCCTTTTTGCTTCATTACCCTTAGCTTACCTTCTGTAATTGTATCCGGTCGCCCTGCTTCGCAGGTGAATTCCACCATGCTGCTGCCGAATAACTCGAAGACCTTAGACAACAGCTTATCCAGCTGCTCTTCGTTTAAAGAGGTAGGTGTACCTCCACCGATATAAATAGTCTGCACCTTCAGCTTGTAATTATTCATAACAGCATGAGTTTGCTCCATTTCATAAATCAAAGCTGTTAAATAGTCCTCCACTAGATTCCCGCAGGTCTTGAGAGAATTTGAAGTAAAAGAGCAGTAATGACATCTAGTAGGACAAAAAGGGATTCCTACATATATGCTTACTGTTTTCTGATCTATTGGATATATAAAGTTTCGCTCTCTTGCAGCAATTTCTACAGCCAGCTTTGCTTTTTCACTGCTTACAAGATGGCTTTTCTGCATAGTTTCTATTATATAATTTTGTTCATGCCCATGCTCCATCAATTCATGTACTATTTTGAGCGGTCTAATTCCTGTCAATATGCCCCAAGGAAAACGCTTGTCGAGAAGCTTAGATAAAAGCTTGTACATTGTAAGCTTTACCGCTTCTTTCTTTTGTTTTTCTGAGACCATATAAAATACCTCAGAATATTCCATAATTGTTTCTTTGCTTGTTATTGAGGCCCTAACAGCTATTGAACTATTGTCGGATTTAAGAATGCTATGCAGCAATATCCCTTCAACTTGAAAAAAGCTTTGGTTCATCTCCAAAGCCTCTTGATTAATAACTTCAATTTGTACTTTACCATAAAAAAGTCTGATTATGTTTCCAACTTCTACCGCATAAGAATGGTTTGCCACTAATTTTATCATATGTAATCACCGTTTAGTCCTCAAATAGTTCTCTTCTGATTTTGGAAACTTGACCGAGGCTCATGCCGAGTTCAGCAGCTATTTCATAATCCTCCAGATCTGATTCCATAATTGTTTCCATATCAATTTCCTCTAAATCCAATTGGGATTTCAAAGGCTTATTAAGGTTGCCTTTTATTTGGCTTTTCATGCTTATCCTCCCGCTTATTTGAATTTTGCGCTGACTTACTTATTATAGTTTTACCAGCGGAAACAAGTATATGCATGAAAATTTAGTTAAAAGAAAGGGTTATTATCCTTTTCATTTAAAATTGTACTGCAGTTACCATGTCCTGAATGCACCTGAATATCATCCGGTAATACAAACAATTTTGTTACAATTGACTTCATTAAGGCATCATAGTCTCCCCCATATAGATCTGTTCTTCCAATGCCATTGGCAAACAAGGTATCTCCTGACATAAGCTCTTTTTCAAATAGTATGCAAACGCTGCCCTTTGTATGTCCAGGCGTATGAATAATTTCAAGTTTTGTATTTCCTAGCTCCAGAATATCTCCATCCTTAAGATAAAAATCCGTACGGACTTCTATAGGGCTACTTGTGAAATACCCTGACATATTAAGCTCAGCTCTGCTAAGCATATCCTCATCCCCTGCATTTACACCTATATGAGCATTACTATACTCCTTTAATTCCGGCAAAGCTAAAATATGATCTCCATGAGCATGGGTCAATAAAATATATTTTATTTTCAAACCATTTTCTTCGATAAAACTCTTTATTTCCTCAAAGTCACCTGCAGGGTCAATTACCGCAGCCTCCTTCGATAAATCATCAGCAATAACATAACAATTGGTTACAAACTTGCCCAAAGGCAGCTTTTTAAACAAAATAAAACCTCCTATAAACTCTGTAAAGCTTAGTTTGTGTTTGTTTTTTAGGTCTTTAGTGCCGTAGAAAAACATTTACACAAAATTTGCTTTACAGTGTTTCTTCATTAATTTCTCTGTAAAGCTTAGTTTATGTTTGTTTTTTAGGCCTTTTAAGTGCCGTAGAAAAACATTTACACAAAGTTAGCTTTACAGTGTTTCTTCATTAATTTCTCTGTAAAGCTTAGTTTGTGTTTGTTTTTTAGGTCTTTAGTGCCGTTGAAAAACATTTACACAAAGTTAGCTTTACAGTGTTTCTTCATTAATTTCTCTATATAATCTTCTCGCTATCTACAATTAATGTAACGGGTCCATCATTGATAATATTAACCTTCATATCTGCTTGGAATACGCCGGTTTCTGTCTTAACACTTTGAGCTCTGCATTGCTTGACAAACTCATTATATAGCTCATCTGCCTTTTCTGGCTTAGCAGCTGCCATATAATTTGGCCTGCGTCCCTTTCTACAATCGCCATATAAGGTAAATTGAGAAACAACTAGAAGCTCTCCTTGAATATCCAACAATGAAAAATTCATCTTGCCCTCTTCGTCATCAAAAACTCTTAGGTTGAGAATCTTTTCTGACATATATGCAACATCTTCATTTGTGTCCTTTTCGCTTACTCCCAGCAGTACAACAAGACCTTTGTCAATGCTGCCCACGCTGTTCCCCTCAACTTCTACATTTCCACTTGTTACTCTCTGTACAACTGCTCTCATAAGTCCTCCTTACAGTGTTTCTTCATTATTTTCTCTGCAAAGTTTAGTTTGTGTTTGTTTTTTCATTAATCCCTCTTCAAGGCATAGTTTATATCTGCTTCATTTCTTTTATTGCTTTGATCTGAATACATCAACAATCCCTTCAATTTTCTTGAATTTTTTTATTAATTTATTCAGCTGCTCCACATCATGTATTTCTAAGATAAAGTTGATGATAGCCATACGCTCCTTGGTAGTTCTTGAATAAAAGG
>MGOS01000022.1:0-3247 GCA_001797185.1 Clostridiales bacterium GWB2_37_7 | reverse complement strand
CGCATTATAGGATACCTTCGCTTCTGTTTGCCATTCAACATCTATAAGACGCTCTGCTTGTGCTAAGAATTCATTGGCATTAGGGCAGTTCTTTCGATGTACTGAAACGCCTCTTCCTTTCGTAACAAAGCCAAAAACGTCATCTCCCGGTACTGGATTACAGCAGCGAGCAAATCTGATCATTACGTTATCTATGCCTTTTACCTTTACACCTGTGGTATTGGGTCTCTTTTTTACAGCTTCAGGCTTCTGCAGCTTTTCTTCCAGCTCGGCAATAATGTCCCTATCCTCTGGTTTCACTAGCCTTTTGTATTCTTCCTTCAGTCGATTCAAGATGAGGTTTGCTGTAATTCCGCCATAGCCCACTGATGCATATAAATCTTCTACACTGTGTAGGCTATACTTTCTATATATTATGTCCAGTAGTTCAGGCTTTAATATTATAGCTGGATTAACACCATGTCTTTTGCTTTCTTTTTCTAATAGCTCTCTGCCCTTCTGTACATTTTCATCTCTTTTTTCTTTTTTAAACCATTGCTTTATCTTATTTTTAGTATGGCTGCTCTTGGCTATTTTTAGCCAATCTCTGCTTGGTCCATTTGCATTGGCAGAGGTTATAATCTCAACAATATCACCATTTTGGAGTTTGTAGTCAATTGTGACAATCCTACCATTTATTTTAGCGCCTACACATTTGCTTCCAATCTGGCTGTGGATTTTGTATGCAAAATCTATAGGGGTAGAATCTACCGGAAGGTCTATCACATCCCCTTTAGGTGTAAATACATAAACCTCATCCACCAGTAAATCTATTTTAAGAGTTTCCATGAACTCCTTTGTATCCTTAATTTCATTTTGCCACTCCAGCATTTGTCTCAGCCATTTTAATTTTTCATCAAAATCATTTTGGCTATCCTTACCTTCTTTATATTTCCAGTGGGCAGCGATACCAAACTCTGAAGTTCTATGCATCTCCCATGTCCTTATTTGCACCTCGAAAGGTTGTCCATCCGGTCCAATAACCGTTGTATGCAAGGACTGATACATATTAGGCTTAGGCATAGCGATATAATCTTTAAACCTGCCTGGAATCGGTTTCCACAAGGTATGAACTATTCCTAAAGCGCCATAGCAGTCCTTTACAGTTTCAACTATGATTCTCACAGCAGTCATATCAAAAATCTGATCAAAGGACTTTCCTTGGATATACATCTTTCGATAAATACTGTAAAAGCTTTTGGGTCTGCCCTCGATATGAGCCTCTATTCCCACTTCATGTATCTTCTCATTAAGCTGTTCAATAACAATGTTTATATATTCTTCCCGTTCTTGTCTCTTCTTAGCGACCTTCTCCACCAACTCGTAATAGCCCTTTGGCTCCAAATATCTTAGGGCTAAATCTTCCATCTCCCATTTGATTTTGGATATTCCAAGTCTATGGGCAATAGGAGCATATATCTCCATCGTCTCTGCAGCTTTCTCTCGCTGCTTATTCTCGTTCATATACTTCAAGGTTCTCATGTTATGCAGCCGGTCTGCCAGCTTAATGATAATAACTCTAATATCCTTTGCCATTGCTATAAACATTTTTCTTAGATTTTCTGCCTGCAGGTCTTCCTTTGTAGTATACTCAAGCTTGCCCAGCTTCGTTACTCCATCAACCAGCATAGCTACTTCTTCACCAAAATCGCTCTTGATATCGTCATAAGAAAACTTCGTATCCTCAATTACATCATGCAAAATAGCTGCTGCTATTGTTACATTGTCCATATTAAGGTCAGCTAAAATATTAGCCACTTCTAATGGATGTGAGATATATGCATCTCCGGATTGTCTCACTTGTCCTTCATGTGCACCTTGAGCAAAGCCATAAGCTTTTTCAATGATAGCAGTACTATCAGCGGAATTATATTTTTTAATTTTATTTAACAGCTGATCCAGCATTTAAAACACCAACTTTATTTAATCTAGCTTGTACTTTTCTATATATAATTTATTATATACGATTTTTCTTCAATTGAGAAAATAGCTGGATACCCAGCTATTTCATTAAAACCTTACTTATATTCTACTATAGAGTCAATATTATATCCAACTAAAGTATCCTTGCCATTTAGAAAGCCCAGTTCAATTAAAAATCCTATGTGTACAACTTCCCCGCCAAGACTTTCTACAAGCTTTGCTGCAGCAAGTATAGTACCGCCTGTGGCTAGCAAATCATCTACTAGAGCTACCTTCATGCCTTTTGTAATTCCATCCTTATGTATTTCCAAAGCATCCGTTCCATATTCGAGGGCATATTCATACTTTACCGTTTCTCCAGGAAGCTTGCCTGGTTTTCTGACAGGCACAAAGCCGATCCCCAACTCATATGCAACCGGTGCTCCAAATAAAAATCCTCTTGCTTCAGGTCCGACGATTACATCAACATTTAAGGGTCTGATTTTCTCTGCAATTTTTTTTATTGCAGCTCTATAAGCTTCTCCATCCTTAATTAGTGTTGTTACATCCTTAAAGCTTATACCTTCCTTTGGAAAATCTTCAATTACTCTAATATACTTTTCAAAATTCATATTAACTAATACCCCCATATTCAGTTTCTATTAAGCTTTATATCCTTAATAATTAATTGAACGTTTTCATTATTATTCCACAGATTTATATCCATACAACATATTATATCAATTTTTTTGCCACTTGATAATACATTATATAAATTTCCCATGTTAAAAGCGATGGCTTTTATACTGTTGCTGCCATCGTACAAGTTTAATGACACATGTTTGCTGCTTGTTCCTACTAGCCTTCTGTCCAAAATTTCAAGATTTCGGCAAACAAAAAACGGATTTGGATTACCCATGCCAAAAGGCTCTAGATTCTTAAGTTGTTTTGCTGTTTGTAGATTTATATCGTTGTGCTCTAGCTTGTAATCTACCAAAAGCTCCGGTAGAAGCTCTTTGTCTTGAAGTATTTCCTCAGCAATTTCATTAATTTTAATTCTAAAAGCTTCAATATTGTCTGCCTTTATTGTCAAGCCGGCTGCCATTTCATGACCTCCAAACTTTTCAAACAAATCACTGCACTTGCTCATCGCTTCATATAAATTAAAGCCACTCATACTTCTTGCTGAGCCTTTTCCTATTTCATTATCCTTTGCAATTAATATAGCAGGTTTACTGAATTGATCTACTATTCTTGATGCTACGATACCAATTACTCCAGGATGCCAGTTTAAATCATCCAGTAC
>MGOS01000021.1:56463-58014 GCA_001797185.1 Clostridiales bacterium GWB2_37_7 | reverse complement strand
AGGCCGTGCACACTTTGCTATATTAAAGCTATTAAAATAATTCTTGACTGTAGCCATTTTAACACTATGTCTTCTCATGACACGACCTCCTTTTTAAATATTTGGCTGATACAATTCATTATATGATAAACGAAATGCATATACAACCATAATTTACAATTTGTAACAAAAACGTAATTAAACATTTTATATTAAGGAAGTTTTTGTTGAAATGCATTGCGGAAAATTTGTTTAAGGTAGAATTAGATTTTCCTATGCATTATAACAAAAACGTAATTAAACATTTAACAAATTTAGTTTTCCAGTATGCAGGGTCCTTTGTAAATCTATAATACGCTGGTTTGTAGAGCCTCGGAAGCACAAGGAACTATCCTTGTTATCCTCTTGATATCTGCCATCTACCAATACATCTATATATCTCATAAAATCCTGCCAGCCATTTTTGCTGTCTCGATTTTGCATTATTTCTTCCAGAGTATAGCCAGTATATGCCCAAACATTCAAGCCCATGGCTTTTACCTCCTGAGCAATTCGTGCAAATTGTTCAGCCTTTTCAAAGCACTCGCCACCCGAACAGGTTAAACCGTCCAGCATTGGATGATTCTTAATATCATTCAGGATGCTTTCTAAGTCCACCAATTCTCCACCTTCAAAGGAGTGGGTGCTGGGATTGTGGCAGCCCTTGCAACGATGAGGACAGCCCTGTGCATATAATACATATCTAAAGCCCAATCCGTCTACTACGCTTTCTCTGGTGATTCCCGAAAGCCTAATCTTTTTTTCCATAGCCTGCGCAGTCCCCTTCCTAAGATAAGTGTTACATTTGGTGAACCGTTCTATCCTTTAGCTCAGATTGCTTTGCATCATTAAATCTATCTATAGTTGATAGATAGCCTGTAATCCGTCTTATTCTTCTTATATCATCACTGCCGCATACCTTACACTCATTTTCAATCAAGCCAGCATTGCCGCAGCTCTTGCATTCATCAATTGGGAAATTAACACCGGCATAGCCCATATCACAGCTTTTCATGTGCCTCAATATCTTCTCAAAGGCAGGTATATTGCTCTTTGGTGAAGAAGTCAGTTCTACATAACTGATATGACCTGCTGCACAGAGCTTGTGGAAAGGTCCCTCCAAGGATATCTTATCAAAAATGCTTATGTTATAGTTTACAGGAATATGGAAGGAGTTTGTATAATATGCCTTATCTGTAACGCCCTTTATTACGCCAAATTCCTTTCTATCTTTTTCGATAAATCTGCCGGCAGTGCCTTCGGCAGGAGTAGCATAAGCAAAGAAGTTCAAATCATGTTCTATCGAGAATCTATCAGTTGCTTGCTTTATTCTTTCTATAATCTTATATCCTAAATCCCAAACCTCTTTGTCCTCACCATGATGCTTTCCGGTCAATACCAAAAGAGTCTCCGCCAAGCCAATAAAGCCTATGCCCAATGAACCATTTTTGATTGCTTCTCTAATTTCATCATTGTCTTTAAGATTTTCCGAACCCATATATAGTTTTTGACCCATAAGAAAGGGTAAATCCT
>MGOS01000021.1:43278-56449 GCA_001797185.1 Clostridiales bacterium GWB2_37_7 | reverse complement strand
GCTATCACATTAAATCTATGCAGAAGTTGATTGCAGGAAAGCTGCAACAGGTTGTCCAATTCTGTAAAAAAATCCTCAACATTTTCTGTACGCAAAGCTATTTTGGGCAGATTTAATGTGATCGGTGTTATATTGCCTCGCTTACCTGCTTTTTCCTCACCATGTCGATTGCCAATAACTCTGGTACGACAACCCATGTATGCCACTTCATCACCGTATTTTCTGTTAAAGCTAGAATCCATAAAGCTAAAGGTTGGATTCATTCTCTTAGAAGATACCTCCATGGCAAGCTGAAATAAATCATAATTAGGATCTTCAGGATTGAAGTTGACTCCTTCCTTTAGCCTAAATACCAGATTAGGAAATATTGGACTTTCCCCTTTTCCCAAGCCCTTATCAAATGCCTTGAGCATAGCAAAGTTAACGATTCTTCCTTCTTTTGAAGTATCTGTTCCTATATTTATGCTGCTGAACGGAACTTGTGCGCCTGCTCTGCTGTGCATGGTATTTAAATTATATACCAAGCCCTCCATAGCTTGAAAAACCTCTTCCTCCGTTGTGTCAAGGCAATGAGTTCGTATAACCTCCGCCATACTTTTATCGAAATGAGGGAAGCTTTGTCCCCCAAACATATCATTTTGATTGCTTTGAAGTATAATAGCTGCTTGCGCTGTCGCTGAAGAGATCCTTTTTGGCGGTCTAATAAAACCATATCCGGTATTAAAACCCTTTACCAGCAGATCAGTTAAATCTATTTGAAGGCAATTTAAGGTTTTGCCATAGTAATCCAAATCATGTATATGTACATCCCCGCTAGTATGAGCCTTGCTCATTTCCTCAGGAATGATGTTGTTCAGATAATAGTATTTGCTTGCTGCCGATGCTATCTGCAGCATTTTTGCAGAGGGGGAATTCCCTACATTGGCATTCTCTCTGCTGGTTTCTATCAATATGTCCTTTACGACATCCATAAGCTCACTTTTTGTCTCTCTCATCCTTGTACGTTTGGATCTATAAAGTATGTAAGCCTTTGCAGTTCTAGCATGCCCTGTTTCTATCAACACCTTTTCTACTGCATCCTGTATGTATTCTACATCAGGAATCTCACTTTTATTGTATTTACAAACAAAAGATATAACTCTTTCAGTAAGGTTCTCAGCTGTTTCATAGTCTTCGCCACCTACGGATCTCGCTGCTTTAAAAATTGCACTTGTAACTTTTTCTTTGCTAAAATCAACTATTCTTCCATCTCTTTTTTTAACTTTTGTAAACATTCCTGCTCCCCCTATCTTTCGTTTATAAGTTTGTTAAGCTCCTCCACAAAGGTGTTTAAATCCTTGAATTGTCTATAAACAGAGGCAAATCTAACATAGGCAACATCGTCCAGCTGTTTAAGTCTTTTCATGACTAGCTCGCCTATTTTCTTACTGTCTATTTCCTTATCCATGGAGTTATAAAGCTCCTTTTCTATTTCGTCTACTACTTCCTCTATTTGCTTTAGGGATACGGGGCGTTTTTCACAAGCCTTTAAAAAGCCATTAATAATTTTACTTCGCTGATATAATTCTCTGCTGCCATCCTTCTTAACGATTATCAAAGGTACTTCTTCTATCTTTTCATAAGTAGTAAAGCGTTTCGCACACTTTTCGCATTCTCTTCTTCTTCGTATAGCCGTTTCTTCTTCTGTTGGTCGAGAATCCACAACCTTACTTTCACTATAGCCGCAGTATGGGCACTTCATTGCGACTCCTCCTCTCTGTCAATCCTTCGTTTACATATAATCACAACATATAGTACTACATATATTATATACCACATAATATTGGATAGCATATCTATATTTTGCTTTCTTTTCAATTGTTGGTTTTTTATCTCCTTATAGCTTTATATATCTCTTTTTGTCGTATATTTAAAAAAAATGTAAAATCTAGTATCCTGACCCGTCTACCAAAATAACGTCTACCCCTATCTTTTTTATACTGGTCCAGTTTATAACCATATCATTTTCTTTGCTAAATAGCCCCAAGAACTTTCCACCGGCGGGTATAATTATAGCCTCCAAATTACCTGTCTCCATGTTTATTTCCACATCACTTACCAATCCTAGTCTTCTGCCATCATTTATATTTATAACTTCCTTTTGCTTTAACTCTGATGTTTTAATCATACCGCATCCCCCTCTTTGAAATAGTCATTAATACTAATATATAACTTGTTCAATAAAATAGAACAGGAATATAGGAGGGTTTCATATAGGACTTTTGACTTATTTTGGCGAAAAAAAGCATAAAAAATCGGCAGCTAGTGCCGATTTTATCTCAAATGTACTTCCTCATATGGCTCAATGCCGTCTTTTCAAGTCTGGATACTTGAGCTTGTGATATTCCAATTTCGTCAGCTACCTCCATTTGAGTGCGTCCCTCAAAGAATCGCAGGTTGAGTATAAGCTTCTCTCTGTCATTTAGTCGCTTCATCGCCTCTTTAAGAGCTATACTTTCCAACCAATTATCATCGATATTCTTATCATCAGATACCTGGTCCATAACATAAATTGCATCGCCACTGTCATGGTATATTGGTTCAAACAGTGATACTGGGTCCTGGATTGCATCTAGCGCAAATACAACTTCCTCTACAGGCAATTCAAGCACCTTGGCAATCTCCGATACTGTTGGCTCCTTGGAGTTCTTGTTAATCAATTGGTCTCTTACCTGCAGTGCCTTATAAGCAATATCACGAAGAGATCTACTAACCCTAATACTGTTATTATCTCTCAGATACCTTCGTATCTCACCAATAATCATAGGTACAGCATAGGTAGAAAATCTAACATTCTGGCTTAAATCAAAATTATCTATAGCCTTAATCAAGCCTATACATCCTACCTGGAATAGATCATCAACATATTCTCCCCGATTGTTAAATCGCTGAATAACACTGAGTACCAATCTTAAATTTCCTCTTATAAACTCTTCTCTTGATGAATAATCCCCGGCTTGCATTTTCTTTAATAATTCAACCATTTTATCATTAGAGAGTACGGGCAGTTTTGAAGTATTTACTCCGCATATTTCTACTTTGTTTAGCATCATCTTTAGCACACCCTTTATATATTGTTGACATTAAAATTATTACCACCCGAACTATTTTTATACATTAAATATTAATTTCCCAAAATATTGTATGTGCTTGGACACCTTGATTTTCAACATGTGCAGCATGTCCTCCATGCACACTTCTCCAAAAAAAGCAATAGGAATATATCTCCTATTTTACTAAGATATACTCCTGAAATTTCTCACCTACATCATTCTGTTAATTTCTTTTTTTAGTCTTTTTATGATCCTTTTTTCCAGCCTGGATATGTATGATTGAGATATTCCCAGCATGTCAGCTACTTCCTTTTGGGTTTTCTCCACTCCGTCATTCAAACCGAACCTCAATTCCATGATCTTCTTTTCGCGTTCCGAAAGCTTCCTTAGGGCTATAGTCAATAGCTGTTTATCTATTTCATCCTCCAAATATCTATATATGATATCATTGTCTGTTCCCAAAATGTCAGATAACAACAGCTCGTTGCCATCCCAATCAATGTTTAAAGGCTCATCAAAAGAAATTTCTGTCTTTACCTTGTTATTTCTTCGCAAATACATCAAAATCTCATTTTCTATGCAACGGGATGCATAAGTTGCCAGCTTAATCTTTTTATCAGGATCAAAGGTATTTACAGCCTTTATAAGACCAATTGTACCTATGGAAACCAAATCCTCTACCCCTACACCTGTGTTTTCAAACTTTCGTGCTATATAGACCACCAGTCTTAAATTTCTCTCTATTAGAATCGCTCTGACTACCTCTTCATCGTCTTTAAGTCTCGACAGCAGATAGCTTTCCTCATCATTTTCCAAGGGTGGAGGTAAGGCTTCACTACCTCCAATATAATGTACATATGTATCTCTATATAAATTAAAATACTGAAATATTTTAATAATCATTATCTTTCTGAATAAATTAATGCGTCTTAAAATCTTGTGCATGGCACTTCCCCCTCTTATAATAATTGCAATTATAAATTCAATATATCTGGATGTATTAGGGCACTGTATTCTCCGCTGTTTGACAGCTTCTTGTTGTAAATGCCAATTATAATATTTTCTATAATTTGCTGCTTGTTGTTTTCCATCAACTGTATTTCATCTGGCTTAAAGCCAAGTAACATCCCATTTTCTTTACCCAATGACTTAAAAGGTATTACTCTAAAACGAGTTACCAACTCTGAACTTGACATAATATGTGCTATCATATTGAAATCATTTTGATTGTCCTGTTCAAATATTTTTTGTACTTCTATAGGCAGCAGCTCCTTTATGGATGAATATTCCGCCACCACCACAGGTGCATTAGTAATGGGCTCATGCAAAGCATTACCTGTATCAACCAGTGCCATAATGGCAGTTTTTTTATTATCCAAAATGATATAGATTTCTGTAATGATTTTCTCCCGTTTTACCCTGTACTGCACAAAATCCCAGCTATATTTAACCACGAAATATGCAATAGCAATTGAGATAACAAGAGTTTTTACAGGAAAGTCTTTAATATAGAAGGTTCCATAACTTATGTATTTCAAGCCATTCAAGAAATAGAACAATCCAAAGGCTGCACCGCCAAACATAAAAGATATAATATAGAATAATGCAATTAGCTTTACAAAATCCCTAATATGATGGGGTAAATAAGCAACGATAATAATAAAGATTGAAAAAATGACTTTCATAAAAGGTGTATAGAAGGTTTTAAACTCGTCAAAATATGAGCCTAGGGCATATAAAGCACCTAAGGAAGCTGCAATTGCAAGCAGAAACCAAGGGCGTTTATGTTTAAGGAGCTTCGCTGTACACCATAGAATAATGAAATTCATAATAAAGTTTTCCAGCAGTATTATATCGCCATAAACATAAGTTTCCATGGTCAAACCTGCCTTGCGTTCTGATTATGTTACTATATTGATATTATATATAAATACCTATGAAATACATGTCATAATTAGAAGTCGAATAAAAAATATCATATCTAAAAAACGACATAAAAAAACCGGCTCTCGCCGGTTTTACTCATCTATTTAAGTTTGTTTCTTAAGAATGTTGGAATATCCAGATCATCATCTCTATAGCCATTTTTTAGACCTTCAGCTTTCTTTTCTCCAGGGTTATGTATAACCTCAACCTTGTCTTCCGGAAGCATCATAGGCTTATTTTCATCAAAGCCCGTTGCTATAACTGTGATTCTAATCTCATCCTTCATGCTTTCATCGATTACTGCACCAAAAATTATATTTGCATCTGGGTCAGCTGATTGGAATACCAAGTCAGCTGCTTCATTAACCTCAAATATACCTAAATCCATACCGCCTGTAATGTTAAGCAATACACTCTTTGCTCCTTCAATGGAAGTCTCAAGCAATGGACTATGGATAGCTTGTTTAACAGCCTCCGCACTTCTCTTTTCTCCACTGGCTCTACCAATTCCCATATGAGCTAGTCCTTTGTTTAACATAATTGTTTTAACATCTGCAAAGTCGAGATTTACAAGCCCAGGTACAGCAATTAGGTCTGATATACCCTGAACCCCTTGTCTAAGAACATCATCTGCTATACGGAATGCATCCATAATGGACGCTTTTCTATCAACAATTTGAAGGAGTCTATCGTTTGGAATTGTAACCAAGGTATCAACCTTGTCCTTCAAGTCTGCAAGGCCTCTTTCTGCCTGCATCTTTCTAACTTTTCCCTCAAAACCAAATGGTCTTGTTACAACACCAACAGTAAGTATCCCCAGCTCCTTTGCAATTTGCGCAACTACTGGTGCCGCTCCGGTGCCTGTACCTCCGCCCATACCGGCAGTAACAAATACAAGGTCTGCGCCTTCCAGCATTTTCTTTATATCTTCACTGCTTTCTTCAGCAGCCTTTTTACCCATTTCAGGATTTGCACCTGCACCTAAGCCTTTCGTAAGCTTTTCGCCAATTTGGATTTTGTTAGGTGCTTGTGAAAGGTATAGTGCTTGCTTATCAGTATTTATAGAGTAAAACTCTACACCTCTTAAGCCTGCAGCTATCATTCTATTAACTGCATTATTACCGGCACCGCCAACACCTACAACTTTTATCTGCGCGACAGAATTTAAATCGATATCGAACTCTAGCACAATATAACCTCCCTAAATAACTGTTTATATAAAAATTTCATTAGCATAAATAACATATTAAAAATTCAACATAAATGCCCAATTTCCTTTATTTCTAAGAAATATTTTTTAATTTTTATGTGAGCTGAATATATATCTTCTTATAATTGCAAAGTTTTGGAACAATCTTACTCCAAAGGCAAATATAGCTGCATAAAAAATTGGTACGCCAAGCTGGTCTCCAATATATGTAAGAATTGCAGCTAGAATAGCATTTCCAAAAAAACCAGAAATAAATATTTCAATGTTAAAGGTCTTCTCTATGCTAGAGCGTATTCCACCAAATACTGAATCTAATGCTGCCAAAATTGCAACTGACATATAGGATGAAAATTGCACAGGTATAGATATTGGGAGGTAGACTCCCAAAAGAATTCCTATAATTAATCCAATCACAGGTATAATCAAATTATTCACCGTCCTCTGTTTTCTTCTGATAATTAAGTTTGTATTCTCCGTCATAAGCATTTATTATAAGCTTATCAACCTTTTGAACGTCTATTCGAATATCATAATATTCCATTAGATCAATATATCCTGATGGAGCTGTAGCGCTCGCCTCAAGTTTTTGAGGATCACCTATAGCCTTTATAACAAAAGGTACCGCATGTCTCTTACCATCAATATTTATTGTTGGTCCTCCACATCTTATAGTAGAAGTAGCAGTGACTCTTTCGCCATTTATGGATATGGCTTCTGCACCTGCATCTCGCAGTTCATTTATAATTTCTAAAATATCACTATTATGAATAAGATACCAATTTAGATTCTCTTCTGCGCTGATCTCAGTTAGGCTATCATTCATTGTAATTATTATTCCCGGACCTTCCATTTTCTCAAAATCAGCAAAACTACGCGCAGCTTCTAATTCTTGCTTCATATTTTCAAGTACATTACCCGTTGTGTTAATACTTGTTTCGTAGCCCCGAAGCTTCAATTGTGCTTCGCTTATTGAGCTGGCTAACTTAAGGCTTTCATTGGTTATATTCTCAATTTCATTTTTCATTTCCAATATCTTAGGTATAGTAACTATGCCTTGATACGGTACTACATTGGATCTTATTTGTACCGTCAAAAGATAGCTTATAAAAACTGCAATAAACAAGAAATAATAATTAGTTAGTTGCTTTTTCATTTATTGAGTTTCACCCTCTTTAACTACTTTTGCAAACTTCTTCTCTATTACTCCATTATATCTAGGGATCTTAATGCTTTGTTCTTGCTTCACAGTTGCTGCAATTTCAATATTCTTAATATCTTCTATTATTCCACCCCTCATCATTATAGCACCCTCTAAAGTCTTAGGGTCGCCAATTGCTTTAACTATAAAAGGTGGGGCAAATTCAACAGTATTAATGTTAATATGTACATTTGCCTGTCTTATTTCAGTTGAGGAAATGATTCTTTGGTCGTTAATCGATATCGCCTCTGCACCAGCAGCATTTAGTTCATTTACCAATAATAAAAGCTTATCATGAGAAATCAAAGGAAAACCTACCGATTCACCAAAGTTTAAATCATCAAGTGTAATCAATACACCAGGTCCCTCAACGTCTTCAAGTCCTGCAATGATACGGACATTATCAAGTTCTTCTTTTAACATCTTTGCCGAAACGCTGCCTGTTGATGCCTGATTTTCATACTCCCTGATTTTTTTCTCCAAATCATTTTTCATGTTCAAAAGGTTATCTCTTTCTTCCCTCGTCTTTTTGAGTTGTGAAGCCAGCTCTCTTGCTCTGTTTTCTGATACCGGACCGACTCCTGTTTTTACAGTTTTAAACTGTATTGAAAGCATTACCCCTAATACAATACATACCAAAGCCAATGCCAGTTGAAACTTGTAATTCTTCATATACTACCTCCAGTATTGTTACTCGGGCCTAAATACGGGATTGCCCTCATGCCCCATTTCTACAGTTCCTTTTAATTTTTTTGTGTCTAAATCTTGTAATATTGCTTTTGCAAGTGGAATCTTTGTATTGATATTACTATCATCCCCCAAATTTACTGTAATACCACTTTTTGTTATCAGTTTAAGATCCAGAATGTTTTCTGCATTGATCTCCGCAATTTCTTGGCTTATTCCTGTCTTTTTTATTTCGTTTATTAGATTAATCACACTGATAAGCTGTAGCTTGTTTTCAACTTTAATCTCTTCTCCCAGCTTGAAGGTATTAAATTTCAAGCCTTTTATAACAGGGAGCTTCATTTTCTCTATCGAGGTGCTTATCTCAACTACAATCCCATGAGAATCTACATACAAATAAGAGCCGACATAAGGAACCAAGACAATAGGCTCTCTCTCTATTATATCAATATTAATAATATTAGGTAGTCCTCTTCTAATTTTTATTTTTTCCACATAAGGATTCTGAAAAACATTCTTCATGGTCTCCATGGTATTAATTCTAAAAATATTTTGCTGATAGTTTAACCCCGATGCTCTTATTATTTCCTGCTGACTTACTCTATTGTTGCCTATTACGTTAATCGTCCTGATATTAAACAAAGATGAAGTCAGCAAAAATGCGGCTGTAAAGGCAGTCAGCAGTAAAAATAGTATGTACTTAAAAGCCTTTCTCATAGATTCACCTCATGCTTGTACAATGTTTATCAAAAAATTCACTCTTTCTACTTAATCGAAAGAGGAATTTATGAAATAGAGGAGGAATAAACATATTTCATTTAACTTAATAAGTATACCATTAAACACTCACTCTTTGAATATCTGCTCCAATCTTTTTCAACTTTATTTCCAGCCTATCATAACCTCTATCTACATGAGTCTTGATATTATCAATAATAGTTGTGCCTTCTGCAGCAAGACCTGCCAAAACCAATGCAGCACCACCCCTTAGGTCTCTAGCTACTACTCTAGCACCTGTCAGCTTTTTCACGCCCTTTATAACAGCTGTTCTACCATCAATCCTAATATTGGCTCCCATCTTAATCAACTCTTCTGCTTGCTTATAACGACTTTCAAAAACAGTCTCAATAAATACACTTGTTCCTTTTGCCAAGGTAGTGACTGACATCATTTGGGCCTGCATATCTGTTGGAAAACCAGGGTAAGGGAGTGTTTTAATAACTTCAATTGCTTTTAAACGCTTGCTGGGGTTTGAAATATGGAGCTTATTCTCATATTCTTTGATTATACATCCACTTTCCGCAAGCTTTGCAATGATAGGTCTGACGTGCTGATTGTCTATATCATCAATCACTAAATCCCCGCCGGTAATTGCAGCAGCGGACATAAAAGTGCCTGCTACAATTCTATCCGCAATTATTTTGTGTTCAACATCATTGAAATTTGATACTCCGTCTATTCTTATAGTACTGGTACCTGCACCAGTAATTTTTGAACCCATTTTATTTAAAAAATCCTGCAAATCTGTTATTTCTGGCTCCTTTGCAGCATTATATATGATGGTAGTTCCCTTTGCAGCCACAGATGCCAGCATGATATTCTCCGTCGCCCCTACGCTGGGGTAATCAAGATGGATTTCTGTACCAATCAGCTTGCTGCACTCACAATAAATATAACCATGAGATTCCGTTATATGGGCACCTAGCCTTTTGAGGCCTGCTAAATGCATATCTATAGGTCTGGGACCAAGTTCGCAGCCTCCCGGTTATGACTACATAATGCTTCAAAATCTACTTTCATATATATAGTAGGGCTTCCATCACTGTCAATCAAAATTTTATCGATCAATATTTCTACATATTTTTTCTCAAGCAGAGGCTTATTAATCATTCCTATAAGGAGCTCATAGGGATCTGGATGTATGCTCTCATCGGCAGCCTGCAGCTCTTGCTGCAGCTCCTTTATTCTTCTATCTGCATATAAAAGCCTCTGTTTTATTTCCTTTTCCAGTTCTGCAAAACTGTCATTGATAATATTTTGATACTCCATGCTATTTTCCTTTTCCATTCCAATGGTTTTTTGCATAATAAGCTGCCTTAGCTGTTTTTTTCTTTGCTGTTGCTCTTGCAACAGTATATTTATAAGCTGATGATTATTATTACACATATTGTTTTCAGTTTCTATTTGTATATTTCTTATTTCTTCTGAGTATTCAACAGCCAGTGCTTTTAGACACTCCTTTACAGACTCCTGCAGCACATCCTCCTGAACAGTATGACGCATACAGCTTTGTCTGCCATATTTATGATAGTTTCCACAAATATAGCTTTTTGCCTTACCTTGTTTTTTGTATGTGATCATGTATGAACCACAGTTTTGACAAAAAATAAGACCTGCAAAGATATTATGCAAGGAAGCTGCTCCCCTGTTGTGATTCTTCTTTCTCCCCTCTGAAATTTTTTGAACTTCCTTAAACAATTCTATACTTACAATAGCAGGATGATTGTTTTCAAATATATATTGCATATCCTGCGGTATTTTCTGAGATTTTCCTTTTATCACTTTCTTTTCAGTTTTACCTAATCGTAGGGTACCTATATATATGTCGTTCTTCAGTATCCTTTGAACATGTACAGAATTCCACAATTCTGCTATGTTACCCCTCTTTAATAAGCCTTCTTCTTTGTACATATGATATTGAGAAGGAGTTGGACACTTTTGCTGGTTTAATACTTCTGCAATCTTTCGATAGCCTATACCTGATAAATAAAGCTTAAAAATGTTTTGCACGATTTCTGCTGCTTCCAAATCAATCTCCAGTCTATGCTTATTATCCAGACTCCTCTTATAACCAAAGACTTCCTTGATAATCAAATTTCCTTCTTTTTGTTTGGCCTTCATGCTGCTTTTTATTTTCCTCGAAATATCCTTTACATACATTTCATTGTACCAAGTTGTGATACCTAGCAAATCACTTTCATCTTCAACTGTATCGTAGCCTCTGCCTTCCTTTGGTAAAATGAGTCTTTTATTGAGCCTTTTTATTTTATCAAGAAACAGCAATGTATAAGCATTATGTCTACCTATTCTTGACAGGTCCTTGGCTATTATAATATCAATGCTGTGCTTTTCCATCGCTTTGATCAGCTCATTAAATGCAGGTCTATCGAAGGAATAGCCCGAGCAATTATCATCCTCATAGTACTTTGAAACTGTCCAATTATGCTGCAAAGCATATTCTTCTATGATGCTCTTTTGTGAAAGAATTGAGCTATAGCTTTCTTTATCCTCATCTCTAGACAGTCTAACATAGCCCACTACCCTCATCCTATCGCCTCCCTGATTGTTTATTTCAACTACCTGTTTTTAGCATTCTGCATATCACATCCATTACATCCTCTCTACCAGAAACAATGATTGCAACCTTGCCGGTTGTCTTCAGTTTTTCAATTTTTTCAGCTATCGCAGCAGTTCCATGTTCCTCTGGTGTAAGTAAAACAACGTATCCAAATTGAGATTCTACTATTTTCATATTGCGCCCTCAAACTTTCTTATGCCTGCATAGGTGTGTCGATTTCCTCCTAATGGTTGCACACCCTTAGGATAATTATAAAAGCTCCTCCTCATATACATAGTTAAATAGGAGCTTTTTACTATGCCTATGTCCTTCGTTACTTGTACTATGCATAATGTTTTGAAAAAAACAGTTACTATCACTGAATTATCTGATAAAATAGTAGTGATATTGATTTGAGAGGATGCTTGGCATTGATTAGTAACAAAGAACAATTAAATCTCGCTGATTTAGTTACAAGACTACGTAAAGAAAAGGGCCTTTCCCAGAGGAAATTTGCTCAAATATCAGGTTTAAGCAACACCACCATCAGCAGAATTGAGAATGGTGAAACTGTTCATCCCGATATTGAGACACTTAAGCTTTTAGCTGTCCATTTGAATTATCCAGAAGCTAAGCTTCTAAGCCTGACGAAGCTGCATAAGAACCATAAATCCAAGAAACAGGCTAAGCTTAAATTTTTACAAAAGCCTATTAAAGTAATCAAAAGATACTCCTCCGTGATAACACCAATACAAGAGGTTGAAGCAGTTCAAGTACAGAAATACCAACAGTCACAAAGTCTTACATTTTTGCATAATCCAAATGACTTTGATACTGCTGAAGCTGAAAGAAAAATTTCCCTTAAAGGAATGCGACTAATCACACTTAGACTGGAAAGAAATATCACCCAGAAAGAATTGGCTGATGCTCTGAGTATAGATAAGACCCTAATATCTCAATATGAGGGCGAAATAATTAAGCCAGATTATTATACAATACAAAATTTAGCTGATTTCTTTGGTGTGACTATTGAGTATCTTACCGGAGAACCCATAGTGGAAATGACAAGCAATGTAGCGCAAAAAGAACCAATCACTACAAAAAACATACTCACAGACTTGAAAAGAAAGGATTTAAGACCGGAATACCTTACAATTGCCGAGGAATTGCAAGGGGCTGGCATTGAAGTAGAAGATGTTCGGGCATTTATTGATATGATAAGAAAGTACAAAGGAATTAAAAATATTTGACACTATGTTATCATACCCTCCCGGATAGCTAATTTTTGCCTGACCAGTACGGGCTATCATTGCTCCCAGCAATATGATAGAGGATCGCATTTCTCTTACTGGTTTTTCCGGTATATTGATATCCATAATATTATCAGATTTGACCATTATTGTGTTATTCTCATAGAAACACTTGCAGCCTATACTCTTTAATACCCCTGTCAAGGTTTCCACATCCTTTAAATCAGGCACATTGTGAACGATAGATTCCCCTGCATTAATGATTGTTGCTGCCAAAATTGGAAGTACTGAATTTTTTGCTCCATCTACCTTGATTTCGCCCTCAATTCTACTACCTCCATTTATTACAAACCTATCCATTAAAATCTTACACCTCCAGGAAGCCGATTATCAATCATAATAATATATTATGCGTATATGTAAAAGGTGTTACAGTTTTTATAAAGATAAAAAGTACCCGATAGTCAGGTA
>MGOS01000021.1:42244-43236 GCA_001797185.1 Clostridiales bacterium GWB2_37_7 | reverse complement strand
TTGCAGCCATTGAATGAAGCTTCTGACTATCGTTCAAAAGCTCTAAGACAATGTCCTTCAGCTTTTTCTCCGACAAATCCTGTTCTAATATCAATATCGCTGCACCCTTCTTCTCAATGGCTTTGGCATTATATTCTTGGTGATTATCCGCTGAATAGGGGAAGGGTATCAAAATAGAAGGCTTTCCCAAAACTGCAACTTCTGATAGGATCATGGCTCCGCATCTACTTATTACTAAATCACTGGCCGCAAGTGCATAGGGCATATTGTAAAGGTAGGGTACTACTTTAATATTTACAGAGTTAGTAGGTATTTTCCTCTCCCTATAGCTTTGCAGGACTGCTTCATATTGTGTATCCCCAGTCATATGCAGCAGTTGAAATTTACCTGTTTTGCTGCACTCTTCAGCAAGTGCTAAGATGCTCTGGTTAATCTTTCTGGCTCCTCTGCTTCCACCTGTAACAAATACCAGAGGAATATTATCTCTAAAGCCAAATTCCAATAAACCAGTCTGCTTGCTTATATCCAATATATCCGTTCTAATAGGATTACCCGTAATTGCAACCTTCCTAGGATTTCCAAAGTACTTTGCTGCTTCCTCAAAATTCAGAGCTATTCTATCTACAAATCTAAACAATAGCTTATTGGTCAAACCCGCAAAGGCATTAGACTCATGTATCAGCGTAGGAATACCCATCCATGCAGCAGCAAGAATAACTGTGCCACAGACATAGCCACCTGTGCCAATAACGATATCTGGTTTAAAATTCTTTATAATTCGTCTGACACTTCTAATGCTAAGAACAGCTTCCTTGACTGCCACAAGGTTTTTTATAGTAAACTTACGTTCAAAACCTCTAACCTTAATGGTCTTCAGATTAAAGCCTTCCTTCGGCACAATCTTAGACTCTAAGCCTTTTTCTGTACCAACAAAAATAATTTCTGCATTTTTATATCTTTTCTGTATTTCCTTTGCAATAGAAACAGCGGGA
>MGOS01000021.1:41904-42221 GCA_001797185.1 Clostridiales bacterium GWB2_37_7 | reverse complement strand
ACCAGTTAATATCGCTCTCAATGAAATCAGCTCCCAATAGTCTTTATATGTTTTGATATATTCAGCAAGATACCCATATTTGCCATTACAAATAGCAGAGAGGTACCTCCCGAACTTATGAAGGGTAAGGACACACCCGTTGTCGGAATTGAAACAGTTGCCACAGCAATATTAAGTACAACCTGTATTCCTATCATTGCTACGATCCCTGTTGCAAGCAAGCAGCCAAAGCTGTCAGGAGCATGTATCGCGATTCTTATACCTCTCCAGATCAACAACAGAAATAGAATAATTATTGTAAAGGTTCCTATAAATCC
>MGOS01000021.1:40137-41889 GCA_001797185.1 Clostridiales bacterium GWB2_37_7 | reverse complement strand
CTACTGTTCCCCAGCCCCAGGCCAAATATACCTCCAGATCCAAGCGCAAGCAAGGATTGTATCGCTTGATAACCCGTTCTTAAGGGATCCGCCCAAGGGTCCATATAAGAAGTTATACGATCCAAGCTGTATTTATCCTTTATAAAAATATATCCTGCCGCCGGAATTAAAGGAATTCCCCAAATCAAAAGATGCCATACCTTTGCCCCTGCTGAAAAAAGTACCGTAAAGGTAAGCAATGCAAAGATCATTGCCATACTTTTATTGGGTTCAAGAATGATTAAGAAACTAAATATCCCCATCAATACTACGTAGGGAAATACCCCTTGTGTAAAGGTTCTAATTTTTTCTTTTTTGCTGCTGATACTTTTTGCCATGAATAAAATCATAGCAAACTTTGCAAGCTCCGAGGGCTGCATCGTCAAAGGCCCTATCTTTATCCACCTTAAAGCGCCATTTAGCTTCAAGCCTATTCCCGGTACAAAAACCAAGAGTAAAAGCACTATGCTTATTATGATCATCAAGGAAGCAAATTTTCCTAGGACCTTATAATTAACTTTACTCAAAACCAACATAACAACAATACTTAAAATAGCATAAGCACCTTGTGATTTAAGGAAATAATATTTATCCTGAAATTTTAGCTGAGAGGATATAGAACTGGCACTAAAAACCATAGCTACACCTATAGCTAGCAATATCAGAATTGTTATCAACAATGTAAAGTCCATGTTATTGCTCTTTTTTACAGGCATTACTTCGTCCCCCTTAAGCCTTTAACAAGACTCTTAAAAATTCTACCTCTTTCTTCAAAGTTTTTAAACATCCCCCAGCTTGCACATGCTGGTGATAAAAGCACACAGTCACCCGGTTCCGCCAGTTTGCTGCATTGTGCTACAGCATCCTCAAAGTCAAATGCTCTATGTATATTATTAAATCCATGGTCTCTTGCAGTTTTCTCAATTTTATCTGCTGTAGCTCCAATCAATACAAGCTCTCGTACTCTTCCATCAAAGGTATCTATGAAATCCTCATAGTCACTGCCTTTGTCATAGCCTCCTGCGATTAAGACAATCGGTCTAGACATCGCCAGAACAGCTACCTTGGAAGCATCGATATTTGTACCTTTCGAATCATTATAGTAAGACACACCATTTATTTCATCTACATACTCTATACGATGCTCAACCCCTTTGAATTCTTTTAATACCTTTGCAATGACCTCTATTTTGACACCCAAACAATATGCCATCAAACTAGCAGCTAATGCATTCTCAATATTATGAGGACCCGGTATATATATATCTTCTGTTTTAATAATTTTTTCTTTTTTATTACCTAGTTTAATTACAAGTGTTTTGTCTTCTACAAAAGCACCCTCTTCTAGTATTTCCTTACGACTGAAGAAAAGGGTTTTGCACAAGACTCTATCAGCCGTTTTGTAGGTCTCCTCATCGTCTTTATTCAATATTGCAAAATCACCTGGTTTTTGATTGCGAAAAACCTTGCATTTAGCATCTATATAATTGCTATAGGTTTTATGCCTATCCAAATGATCAGGCGTAATATTAAGTATAGCAGATACCTTAGGTCTAAAATCTACAGTAGCTTCTAATTGGAAGCTGCTGGCTTCCAATACAAATATATCCTCCGGCTTTGAATTTTCAACCTCAGTAATCATCGCATAACCTATATTGCCTGTTACAAAGGTCCTTCTGCCGCTTTCCTTCATAATTTCTCCTAGCCACGCCG
>MGOS01000021.1:39703-40107 GCA_001797185.1 Clostridiales bacterium GWB2_37_7 | reverse complement strand
CTAACTCCAATGCTCTTTTTATCAAGGGGATCTCCAGAGGAACGCCTGGACTTACAACAACAAGATCAGAATGATCTGCCAGATCTTCAGGATGTTCTCCCCCAACGATTCGTATATTGCTAATTGCTGTTCCACTTAGCATTGAAGCAACTTCTTCTTTGTTCTTCTTATCATTTAATGTGACAGCAGCACCCATTTTGCATAATTGCTCAGCTGTGGGTATGCCCGTAACTGCTGCACCTATAACCAATACATTTTTGCCTATGAACTGCATTAAAATCATCCTCTCAATATCAATTACAATTGCTTATACTCAGTACTTATATCGCCAATAATCCTATTAGACTTAAAATGATAGCAGCTATTATAAAAATTGATACAACCTTAGATTCTGCCCAACCGGA
>MGOS01000021.1:27481-39687 GCA_001797185.1 Clostridiales bacterium GWB2_37_7 | reverse complement strand
GAAATATAAAACCTGAATTATAACCGATATTGTTTCTGCTACATAAACAGCCCCAATAATAACTAGAAAAATCGGCAGTTTAGTGACTACGGCTAATGAAACTACTGCTCCTCCCAAAGCCAAGGCACCCGTATCTCCCATAAATACCTGCGCTGGATGAGAGTTAAAGCGCAGGAAACCAAGTAATGCGCCTATTAGTGCACCACATACAACCAGAAGTCCTAGATTTTTGCTCGCCAAAGCTACTACAGAGAAAAATCCCAAAACGACTACTGTTATTCCTCCTGCTAAGCCGTCCAAGCCATCTGTTAAATTTACGCTGTTAACAGTCCCAATTATAATAAATATTATAAAAGGTATGTACATAATTCCTAAATCCAAGAACTTTCCTGTAAAGGGAATAAGTATAGAAGTTCCGACTTGATTGACCCCTGATGCAACAAAAGTCAAAAACAGCGCTACTACAAGCTGAGCGACAATTTTCTGCCATGCCCTTAGCCCTAGGGATCTTTTCTTAATAATCTTTATATAGTCATCCAAAAAACCTATTAATCCAAATAGTAATGTCGTAACAAGCACAAGAATCATATCTTTGTCTTTGGAAAAAGCCAAGGATACGATAGATGCTGCCAATATAAATATAATTCCACCCATAGCAGGGGTGCCGGTCTTTTTCAAATGGCTTTGAGGTCCGTCATTTCTAACGTTTTGTCCAAATTTAAGCTTATGCAGCAGTGGTATTAATAATGGTCCTATGACTATTGATAATACAAAGGCTGATAATATGCTAATTATATATAAATTGTATTCGCCACTTAAGTAATCTTTCATTTGTATTATCTCCCCTCACGCAGGCTTTCCACAATATTCTCCATATTCATACCCCTTGAACCTTTAATCAAAATAATGTCCTGTTTTTTTATTATTGCATTTAGATTATGTATTACCTCTTCATTGCTATTGAACCAATAAAGCTGTTGATTTTTGCCTAATAGGCTTGCTCCCTTTATTATTTCACTAGACATCTTACCAACTGCCAGTACTACATCTATGCCTTTTTCTACTGCGAACCTGCCTATTTTCCTGTGCTCATCTTCTGCAAATTCTCCAAGTTCAAGCATATCTCCTAAAATACAAACTCTTCTTGACACTGATTCCATACCAGCAAGTACATTTATCGCTGCAATCATGGAGTCAGGGTTGGCATTGTATACATCATTTATTACCTTAGTATTTAAAATGCCTTGGAATATCTCCATTCTCATTTTGGAAGGCTTGAATTTCGCTAAACCTGCGTTGATCTCCTGCATACTCATGTTATACATCTTTGCAATGCAAATTGCAGATAATGCATTATAAACATTATGAATTCCAGGTAAAGGCACCTGATATGTCTCTTTAATATTTTGATATACCACATTAAATTCTGTTCCTGCTTCGCCTTTTCCTGTTACGATTTCGGCTCTGCAGTGGTTTTTGTTTTCTAAGCCAAATCTTATTATTTTGTAAGGCTTGTTGTCTAGCTTTTCAAGCATATCATTATCGCCGTTAACTATTGCAGTATTATCACTATCAAAATATGTAAACATCTCTGTTTTTGCTTTAAGTATATTTTCTCTTGTTTGTAATTTCTCTAAATGAGCTGTACCCACGTTGGTAATCACCCCTGCTGTGGGTCTTACGATGTCTGCCAGCAGCTCTATTTCTCCTAAGCTGTTCATTCCCATTTCCAGCACCCCTATTTGATGCTTCTGCTCTAATCGAAACAATGTAAGAGGTAAGCCAATGGCATTATTATAATTCCCCTCTGTCTTTAGGACATTATATTTTTCTGAAAGCACAGAAGCTATCATATCCTTGGTAGTCGTTTTCCCTGAACTGCCTGTGATGGCAATAAAGGGTATATTGAACTTGCTTCTATAATATTTGGCAAGTTTATGTAAAGCTTTAAGTGTATCTTCTACCAATATATATGGAATATCTGCTTCTAGATTCTTTTGCGACAAAACTACTGTCGCACCGCTTTTGATAGCGGCTTCTGCATATAAGTGTCCGTCAAATTTTTCACCCTTAAGAGCTATAAACATATCCCCCTGCTGAAGCTTCCTGCTGTCAGTAGTTATTCCAGTAACATCTTCTATTCCAATGCAGTTGAAGGGGATCGCGCCACAGGCATGAACTATTTCTTCTATGCCCAACCTTTCCATCAAACTTCCTCCCTTATCAGCTCACTGATGATTTCTCTTTCATCGAAATGTACTGTACTATCCTTTAGTACTTGATAGGTTTCGTGCCCTTTGCCAGCCAAAAGCACTACATCCTTCTGTCTAGCAATTGTTAGAGCGTATTTAATAGCATCTTTTCTATTTTCTATACAAATATAGTCACAATTTGTGTTTCTTATGCCTTGTTCAACTTGTTTTATTATACTTTCTGGTTCTTCACTTCTGGGGTTATCTGAGGTAATGACGCAATAATCCGAAAGCCTGCCTGCTACCTCACCCATAATAGGCCTCTTTTCCTTTTCGCGATCTCCTCCACAGCCAAATACAGTAATTACTCTTCCTTCAGTATATTGTCTGATGGAGCTTAGTATATTTTCTAAGCTATCCGGGCTGTGAGCATAGTCAATAATAACGGTGTAGGGTTTATCTATGTTTACAACCTCTGACCTGCCTGGTACATTATTAATATTCATTAGACCTTCTTTAATGATGTTTCTATCGATGCCTTCCACGTATGCCGTAGCAGCTGCTGCCAAGCAATTGTATACACTAAATCTACCAGGAGTCTTATTCTGTAGGTCAATACTATATTGGGGAGTAACGAGGGTAAATTTTATACTCTTTGAATCTATTTCAATATTTTTAGCCATTATATCGGCATCATTATCGATACCATAGGTTATTAAAGGTACCTTAAGCAGTTTGATATCCTCTGCAATGAGTTTGCCATGCACATCATCAATATTTATAATATTTGCATGTGTTGTTTTATAAAACAGTTTTTTCTTTGCTTCCCTATAATTATCAAAGTTTTTATGGTAATCCAAATGATCTTGTGTGAGGTTAGAAAATATGCTGATTCTAAAACTGCAATGATCTACTCTTCCCAAATCTAATGCATGAGAGGAAACCTCCATAACGGTATATTCCATATCCTTGTCTAGCATTTCTCTAAAAAGCTGCTGCAAATCTATGGATTCCGGTGTAGTTCTACTGGATGCGACTTCTTCATTGCCTATTTTTATAGAAATCGTGCCAATAATACTGGTTTTCTTATGTGCTTGTTCCAAAATAGACTTAATTAAATATGTAGTCGTCGTCTTCCCATTTGTACCGGTTATTCCGATTAGCTTAAGCCGATTGGTAGGGTGCTGATAAAAATTGCTGCCAATCAATGGCATGACTTTTCGGGTATTGCTTACCTTGATAATTGTAATGCCTTCTGCTTCAACATCTTTTTCTATAATTGCAGCCACAGCGCCCCTTGATATCGCTGCTTTTATATACTCATGTCCATCCACTTTAAAGCCTGTTATACATATAAAAACACATCCGGGAGTAACCTTTCGGGAATCATAAACCACATCCTGTATGTCAATATTCATAGACCCATATCGCCCCATTATGTCAACTCCACGCAACACTTCTGTCAGCCTCATCTAAATCCTCCTACAAACTCAGTAAAGCTTCGCTTACGTTTGCTTCTCAGGCCCCTTTAGGTAACCTTGGGAAGCATTTACGTATATTTAACTTCGCTGTGTTTCTTCATTATATATATAAATCCTCTAACTTATATATTTCGTACTAAACAATTTACATTCATTAAAATAGCACGAAATATTATCCGTTGTTTAAAATGCATAGGAACATCAGATTCTTCCTTAAACAAATGTTCCGGCCATGCATTTCATAAAAGGCTTCCTTAATCTAAAATTCTTTCATAGAAGCCTTTTATATAAATCGCACAAAGTACATATTTTCCAATGTAAAAACTTTAGTGTGATTTATATAGTCTTAACATGTTTTTTGCCTTATATGCCGCTACTGCAGCAGTTATATCCTTAATTATTATGCTCTAATCTTTACAAAAAGGCAACAGAAATTAAAGCCTGCTTTAATCTCGTTGCCCAAATAGTTTATTCTATACTGATTGCTATACGCTATTCCAGATCAGTAGGTTTAACTATTAATATTACATCTCCATCCTGATTGATACTAGCGCCTGGCTTTGGTATCTGGTCTACAATCAATGAATTAAGAGATGTTTCTCCTTCTCCACTCTCAAGCTGATGGTTAAGTTTGCTTTGTGTCAATAGTTTTATAGCATCCTTATAAGCCATATTTCTAACCTCCGGTACGGTTACCAAAGGCTTTTGCATAAGTTCAAGCTCTGCTTGAGTATACTGTGGCTTGACATCTAAATATCTTAAGGTATCAGAAATTATGCTTTTTACTACAGGACTTGCTATCTGACCACCAAAGTGGCTGTAGCCGCCTGGCTCATCTATAACAACCAACACTGCTATTTGGGGGTCATTTGCCGGAGCAAAACCTACAAAGGATGCAACATATTTACCTGATACATATCTTCCATTTTCCGCTTTTTGTGCTGTACCTGTTTTTCCGCCTATTTTATAGCCAGGTACATAAGCACTTTTACCTGTACCCTCTGATACAACCGATTCCAATATCTCTCTTAATTCAGCAGAGGTTTCTTTTGATATAACCTGTCTTACAGTCTTTGGCTGGAACTCATGAACTGTTGTTCCTTCATTGTCAACAAGCTTCTTTGCTATTCTAGGCTCCATGAGATAACCGTCATTTACTGCTGCTGATACAGCAGTTATCAGCTGTATCGGAGTTACTGCAATACCTTGCCCAAAGGAAACTGTCGCCAGCTCTACCGGTCCCATCTTTGCGGGAGTCATTACCAAACCAGCCGCTTCACCGGGCAGCTGCACATTTGTTGGTTCTCCAAAGCCAAAGCCCTTTATATATTTATAGAATTTATCCTCACCTAGTCTTTGGCCAACTTCTATGAATACCGGGTTGCAGGAGTTTTGTACCCCTTCCACAAAACTTTGTGCTCCATGTGGATTATTATATCTCCAGCATTTCAGCTTTTTACCTGCTACTATTACATAGCCCGCGTCATAAAATCTGTCTTCTTTGCTTACTACCTTTTCTTCCAAGCCAGCTGCTGTAGTGATTATCTTAAAGGTTGAACCCGGCTCATAGGTATCAGATACAGCCGGATTTCTCCACATCTTATACATTTCTTGATATTGTTGTTCTGGAGTAAGTGTATTCCAAATTTCCAGCAAGCTGTCAGGAGTCTTTCGCGGATCATTGTTATCATAATCACCCTTAACAGCCAATGCAAGTATATCACCAGTTTTAGGCTGCATAACGATAGCCGTTACGCGCTTGGCTTTTTGCTCTATATATGTATTCTCTACAGCCTTCTCTGCAAAGTGCTGTATGACTTCGTCTATCGTAAGAACGAGGTTCAGACCATCTTGCGGCTCATAATACTTACTGTCACTGTCCGGAAGCTCTTGATTACGAGCATCCGTCATTCTTATACTTCTTCCCGGGAAGCCATTTAGGTATTTGTCAAAGGTCTTTTCTACACCGTCTTGACCCAAATTATCAATACTAGTAAATCCCAAAACATAGGATGCAAAGTTTCTTTGTGGATAAAATCTTTTGCTGTCCTCAGTGTAAACGACGCCCTTTAATTCCTTTTCTCTAAGGACTTTTACAATTTCACCATCTACTTTTTTCTTTATGGTCACAGATGCCTGCTTCTTGCTGATTTTCTCCAATATAGCAGTTTTATCCATATCTAACGCTGATGCTAGAGCGGATGCTACTGCTTCTTTATCCTTTACTTCAGCAGGATTTACAATAACCTCATAAGCCGTGGCGCTTATTGCCAATTTCTTACCATTTCGGTCAAAAATAATCCCTCTTTTCGAGGGAATCTTAACATCTTTTGTCCATTGCTCCATGGCTTTTTCTTGATATTCACCGCTATTGACGATTTGAATAAAAGCCAGACGTCCCGTCAAACCCAAAAAAGCAATTGTAAATATTATCAAAAGTACCAACAGTCTTTTTCTGACTGTTATCTTTACATTTGCCATAAAACACACCACCTAAAAGATAAAATTGTGAACTTAATCAAGTATTTTTAACACATCGCCTATTACATTCTTGATACTTGCCAAATACTTGTTTTCCTGAGTGTCCTCCACCCCATGATAAGCATCATTGACTGCCACATCCGCTTCAACTTGTTGTACCTGCACGTAAACAATTTGATTTAATACGTCGGGGTACTGCATTTGCAGCTTTTCAATCGCTACCTTCTCCAAGTTCTCTAAATTTACTGATTTCATCAATTGTACATTAAGGTCCGTGTTCTCAATCTGTACTTGCTTTATCTGGGTATCCAGCTGTTTATTGTTAAAATTTATTTCCGCCATATAAGCATATCTTGATATAAGAAATATGCTTACAGCAAAAACAAAGACAATATTTAAGATATGTACCCTGTGCTTAGACTTCTTTTTTTGATTCCTTTTAGGAGATTGCTTTTCTTGCTGCTTTGGCTGCTCTAAAAATTCGTGACGACTATAATCATATGCTCTGTTATCTGCTACTACCAATTTTATTCCCTCCTAAATATTTTTAGAACCTACTCTTTCAGCCGCTCTAAGCTTAGCACTCTTAGATCTGGAGTTATATTCCAACTCATTTTCATCAGCAGTTACAGGCTTCCTTGTGAGCACCTTTAACTGTGGTTGCTTGCCGCATACACATATCGGGATTTCCGATGGACAGGTACAAGGTCTTTCCATTTGATTAAATATATTCTTTACTATTCTATCTTCAAGCGAATGGAAGGTGATAACAACCAACCTTCCTCCTGTATTTAGCATCTCCACCGCATCATATAGGGCTGCCTCCAACACATCCAATTCCTCATTTACAGCAATACGCAGGGCTTGAAAGGTACGCTTGGCAGGATGTCCTCCCTCACGGCGTGCAGCCGCCGGAATGGCCATTTTGATAATATCCACTAACTGGAATGTTGTAGTTATTCTGTACTTTTCACGTTCTTGACAAATAAACTTAGCTACTCTGTCCGCCCATTTTTCTTCACCGTAATCTCTTATGATGCGCTTCAGTTCAATAAAGTCCGCGCTATTTACAAGACTTTCTGCTGTTATGGGTCTAGTAATATCCATACGCATGTCTAAGGGACCATCGCTCATATAGCTGAAACCCCGATCTTCTTCATCCAGCTGATGAGAAGAAACTCCTATATCCATCAAAATTCCGTCAACCTTTTCAAAACCGGAGCTTTTGATAGCATTCTTTAAATTCTTAAAATTATCTTTTACATATATGACGCTTTCTTTATAGGGCTCAAGCTTCAGCTTTGCTGCAACAATCGCATTTTGATCCTGGTCAATGCCTATCAAGGTCCCTCCCGGAACGATCCTTTTGACTATCTCCGAGGAGTGACCTGCTCCACCCAATGTGCAGTCTACATAAACGGCCCCCGGCCTTATGTTAAGATTTTCAATTGTTTGATTCAACAAAACTGGTATATGTACAAATTCCAATTCACTTCACCCTTTATGCTAAATTCCAAGCTGCGACATCTTTTCTGCCACATCCTCGTAACTAATATCTGCATCGTTGTTGAATTTATTCCAAAGCTCAAGACTCCATATTTCAATTCTGGTAGAAACTCCGATTATTACAACATCTTTATCAATATTGGCATATTCCTTAAGGTTCGAAGGTACCAGCGTCCTTCCTTGCTTATCTATTTCGCACTCACAGGCGCCAGCAAAGAAGAATCTAACAAAAGCGCGGGCATCTTTGTTGGTCATGGGCAAAGATTTTAACTTTTCCTCCACAACCCTCCACTCGTTTATAGAGTATACAAACAAACAATTATCTAAGCCTTTAGTCATTACAAAGGCTTCTCCCAACTGCTCCCTAAATTTTGCAGGCATTATTAGTCTGTTTTTGGGATCCAAGGAATGGTTGTATTCACCTATAAACATTTTCTCACCACACTTTTCTCTTTTGTTCCACTTCGCTCCACTTTATTCCACTTCATGACATATTCTATACGTTTTATAAAACTCCTTCCCACATTTTCACAAAAATAAAAAAAATGGTACAAAAGTCCCAGACTCTTGTACCATTTATAAATCAATATTAATTTATATGTGCTGTACGCCCATAATAGTAGCTGCTGATTAGCATATCCAGCTCTACACTCTTTGTAACAATCGAATCATAGTTTGCATTTTCATCTAATAATGCGTATAGTTGTTGTCTGACATCCTCAATTTTTGCTAGCACCCTTATAACATCCCCCAACTAAAAATATAATACTATAATAAAAACATCAGATGAAAAAGGTCAATAAGCAGAAAAGCTTGTCTCTTTATTTTGAAACAAGCTTTTTCCATTTTTCTCTTTATTTCTTCATTTTACTCACGATTAGTATTTTTTTGTAAATAATCGCTAAATGAAGGTGATTTTTGTAATATTATGCTGTAGTATTTCTATTTTTTCTATGTCGAATAAAATAGAATACCATTGCAAAAACCACAATGATTGCAAGGCTCAAAAGCTGTGCTGCCCTCATACCCATAAACATCAAGCTGTCTGTTCTCAAGCCTTCAATCCAATATCTACCCATCGAGTAAAGTATTCCATACAACAAAAATACTTCTCCATTGTTTTTTTTCTTTTTCCTAAAGGCTAGCAAAATGAAAAAAACTCCTAAATTCCACAGAGACTCATATAAGAATGTTGGATGAACCTTAATACCGTCAATCATTATACCCCATGGAAGATTTGTTACTCCCCCATGCGCCTCACCATTGATAAAATTGCCCCATCTTCCTATAGCTTGACCAATAATGATGCTAGGTGCTACGATATCTGCCGTTTCCCAAAAACTCAGCTTTTTAATCTTAGTAAATACATATCCTGAAAGAACAGCAGCTATCAACGCGCCATGGATAGCCAAACCGCCCTCTCTGATATTTATCATCCTCATTACATCTCCATTGTAATAATCCCACTCTAAAAGTACATAATAAAGCCTCGCCCCTATTACAGCTGCAGGTACACACCACAACGACAAATCAATAATATACTCCGGATTCCTCCCAAGTCTCTTGGCTTCATTGTAAGCTAGAAGGATACCCACCATTATACCCGTGGATAATAAAATTCCATACCACCTGATTGATAAACCAAAAACTTCAAATGCGATTGGATTCATAAAATACCTCCTCAGTATGTCGACATAATAAGTTGACATATTCAGCATATACTAAATTCGATTCCATTATAAATTTGTTTTGCCCGAAACATATTATACTGAATTCAGAATGTGCAAAACATTATCTTTTATTCATATGTTGCAAAAAATAAATTATCTCTATTAGAAAAACAATTCCTTCTATCACTTTTGTATTCACTGCTTTTTTATAACATGTCTATGTTAATTATAAACTATTTCGTTTCATAGGAGAAGACTTTTTGGGTCATAAAAAAGGCGGCTCGCGCCGCACTATTTGACCCTAGGGAACCCTATGGTTCCCTTTGACGGATGCAAGCATCCTGAGCACCCTCCTTTAACGGCATGGGGATTCTTCCCCTTGCATCCCCCATTGTATAGAAAATTATAATTTCCTATACAATAAAAAAACTGAAGCTATAGCTTCAGTCTCATTATTTCTCTATGCCCTTTAAATCATCTGCTATTTCCATAATAAAGCTATAGTCCTTATTTTGCATATAATCATCATAAGCAAGATATAATGCCCAAATTATATCCCACAATGCACCATCTGCCTGCACTACATTTAGCCCCAGCTCTTCTTTGGCCTCTTTTCTATTGATGCAATAACCATGAGAAAAATACTTTTCAGTCATTATTCGTGTTACAGATTTTGCTTTATCCCTATTATTCTTGAACATGTTTTTTTCCAAAAGTGCTTCAGCATATTGATAGGATGCCTTTATAGATTTTTCATAATCCCCTATTATCCAAGGATCCAGTTTATCCGCGATAGGAAAAAGTAGAGAGGTTGTCATATCCGGATTACAGCTTTGCGCTATTTTATCCTCCATAAATTCGATGCACATACGAATGGATTGAACCGGTACCCACATATCCTCATACTTAGGATGCTTTACCAAGGGGTCAATGGGTCCTAATTCAGAGGTAGGTCCCATAATTATTTCATCTGCGCCTATTGCAATCATTGTAGCTGCACTTTTGGCTACAAATGGAATGATCACGCTAAAATGATCACAAAACTCTCTTATAAGGTTTACAATCTTATAGGGTAAATCCACCAATCCTCCGTAACTATGCAAGAACAAATCAATTCTTTCACTTTTACCTATACTGCACAACTGTTTATAAAGTGGAATTAACACATAATCATCCATCGGTGAGTAGGAAATGTAAGAGATGACTCTCGAATTGCGAGCTTTTTCGATGCTTCGAAGTAAGCTAAGCCTTTTCTTGTTTGATATCTTGATCACTATAAAACTCCTCTCGCCATCCAATGCAGCTTTTTCAGCGGCTTAGGAATAACAAAATAGTAAAACCAGATTTTCATGGGAGATGTTTTCGCCAAGCTGCGAGGAATCAATGCGTTATATTAATGTAATATCATCTGATGTAACGCGGTCTTGACAAAAGTAACCACATCAAAATAGGAATACTTATTATGTAATTCCTTTATTCAAATGGATGATAAGCATAATTTGATGAAAGATGTAGCATTCTAATAATCATAATATGAAAACCATATGCCTTAAGTGTATCAAGGAAATACAATATTTAGGTCCTAAAGGCTTTATAGTGCCCAATTAGTTGTATAAACAACATATAAATTGAAATAATATTATTATATGCTGGTTTACTTAAAACGCCCATAAAAATTAAAAGGTGGGAAGTACTTTGACCTTCGATAAAAGAGATATTATTGATTTTAAAATCAGCTTGGCTAAAGACTTAGAAAAGAGAATAAAGATGGGTTATAAAAGCCAGTTCAGAAACATTGTTATAAGCATTACCTCTATGCCCAAGCTCTATAAGAAGATCAAGACTGCTAATGATGTTTCTGAGGATATTCAAAAGCTAGAGTGTATAAGCAAAAGCATATACAATTATTTGTTGGATATGTTTGATGTGTTTGGAGATAATGCTGTTCTCAATGCCAAAAGAATATTTGAAGAAAACGGAGTCAAGTGGGGAAAGAGGTTTTATAAAAGCTTTAACAAAAGCTATAATGCAAGTGATGTGAAGAGATTGATTAAGGAGTTATATCTGGATCTCAAGGATACAGACTATATTAGTATCTCAAATCGCCAAACAAACTGGATATTCCGGAAACCCGGTGAAGATTCAGGCCTTAGCCGTCATTCCTCAATATATTTCAACATATTATATGAGATTAAGTCACTATGGCTTCAGGGTTTCATCAAGTCTATGGCTCCAGGTTATGTAGGTGTGATGGAAATACTTGAAGAAAATGAAAATCAAATAACAACAAATATAACAATAAAGGAAGGTGCTTAAGCACCTTCCTTTATTGTTAATAGCCGCCACCCTCAGCGGTTTTCATGTCATTTACAATATTAACAGATGCGCTAGCTCCGATTCTCGTTGCTCCAGCTTCAATCATCTTCAATGCTGTCTCTAAATCCCTAACGGCACCGGAAGCCTTAACTCCCATATTCGCTCCTACAGCACTCCTCATCAGTCTAATATCTTCTACTGTAGCTCCACCAGTAGAGAAGCCCGTGGAAGTTTTTACAAAGTCGGCTTCTGCCTTTTTTGCCAAAAGGCATGCTGCAACCTTTTCTTCATCAGTTAACAGACAGGTTTCAATTATTACCTTTAGAAGCGCCTTGTTTTTACAACTAGCGGCAACGGCTTTTATATCCTGCTCAACAATATCCAATTCACCGGATTTGAGAGCCCCAACATTTATTACCATATCTACTTCATGAGCTCCATTTTTTATTGCTTCTTCTGCTTCAAAAGCTTTTACCTGTGGCAAGGTTGCTCCTAATGGAAAGCCTACAACTGTACATACTTTTACTTCTGTTCCCTTAAGTAGTGCCGCTGCCTGCTTA
>MGOS01000021.1:21094-27454 GCA_001797185.1 Clostridiales bacterium GWB2_37_7 | reverse complement strand
TGCCTTTAAAATGGTATGATCGATATAGGAAGCTAAAGTCTTTTTATCCATAAAAAAACCTCCACTTATAATATTATTTCACCTTGATCTCCATTTTGAATGGCTGCTGCATTTCCTTCTTCTATATCTATATGCATATCCAAAGCGAAGTCCGGATGTACTCTAATAACAACGTTCTCAAATACAACCGCTCTCTCAGTACCAACTCTAACCTTAACAACATCTTTGTCTTTTACACCATACTTAGGTGCATCATCGGTGTGCATATGTATGTGTCTAGCTGCAACAATTAGACCCTTTTCTAATGTAACTTGGCCCTTTGGTCCGACAATAACACAGCTCGGCGTGTTATTGATGTTTCCTGAAGCTCTTACAATTGCCTCTACTCCAAGAGTTCTTGCATCAAATACTGAAATCTCAATTTGAGTTTCTGGTCTTACAGGTCCAAGTATTCTTACACCCTTTAGAGTTGATTTAGGACCTACCACATCAATCTTTTCATCACAAGCAAATTGTCCAGGTTGAGATAAATCCTTCATTTTGGTTAACTCATGACCCTCACCAAAAAGAATTTCTAAATGCTCCTTTGAAATATGAACATGTCTGTTTGACATGCTTACTGGTACAAACTTCTCCATTGTTCTTCCTCCTATTTTATATAATATTATTGTTGCTTAAAGGCTTCATAAGCCTTTAGCATAATTGCACACTCAATTCTTTTTTTCTGCAGCTTGCATTCTAAGTCATAGGGCACCTTTAAGTCATTGTTAAAGGCTGCTGCATTCGCTTGGCAACCGCCGCTGCAGTAAAATTTTGCCCAACAGTCAGTGCATTTTTCCTTGTGATATACTGTATTTTTATTAAATTCTCTCTGCAGCTGCTTGTTGGTCACACCCTCCTTGATGTTACCCATCAAGTATTCTTCTCTACCAACAAATTGATGGCATGGATATAATTCGCCATCTGGTGTTACTGCAAAATATTCAACTCCGGAGCCGCAGGAGGATACTCTCTTATATACGCAAGGACCTCCATCAAGATCCATCAGGAAATGATAATATCTAAAGCCTTTGCCTTGCTCTTGGTACTGAATATACTTCTCTGACAGCTTTTCATACTGCTCATATATATTAGGCAGATGTTCTTCCTTCAATGCATAGGCTCTGTTTCCTTCTGCTACTACCGGCTCTATGGAAATCTCCTTAAAGCCCTGATCTGCAAGGAAAATAACATCCTCGCTAAAATCAAGATTATTGGCAGTAAAGGTACCCCTTATATAGTAGCTTTTATCCCCTCGAGAATTTACAAAATCCTTGATCTTAGGTAGTATATCATCAAAGGTCCCACTTCCATCTGGAAACTTCCTCATTTTATCATTTACGGTTTTTCTACCATCTATACTTACAACCACATTGTCCATATTCTCATTGAAAAACTCTGCAGCTTCTTCATTTAGCAACGTTCCATTGGTAGTTATTGTGAACCCAATTCTTTTGTTGTATTCCTTTTGTCTTTCTCGACCGTACCTAACTGCTTCCTTTATAACATCAAAGTTCATCAGTGGCTCACCACCAAAAAAATCAAGCTCAAGGCGCTTGCGACTCCCTGAGGTCTCCAGCAAGAAATCAATCGCTCCCTTTGCTACCTCAAGAGGCATAAGCTTCCTGCCGCCATGGTAATCTCCCGTCGCAGCAAAACAGTATCCACATCTGATATTGCAGTCATGAGCAATATTCAGGCATAGTGCCTTCGTATTCATCTCTTTTTCTTCATTTAGTACCAAGTCTCTATATGTATCCTCTGAGTTCAGTTGACCTTGTTGCTCCAGCTGCTTTAGCTCTTTATATGCTTCTTCTATTTCATCTATTGAATATTTTTCCTTCAAGTCAATAACTGCAGCTTCTAAAGACTGTTCAATGAAATCCACTACGTCATAAGCTATTTCATCGAATACATGAACACAGCCGCTATTTACGTCAATTACAATTTTTAAACCATTTAATTCGTATTTATGCAGCAATTCTTTACCCCCATATGTATAAAATACCATTCTTATTCTATATTAATTTGCATATACTGTCAAATCAAGTGCAAAAGTTGAAGCCGTCCTATTGGACGGCATTTAATTGAAGTTTAATTTTATAATGTAGTATTTAAATCATTTACAAGTTCATCTGTATCTACGCCATATCTGAGAGCAGCCTGCTCTACTGTCATATACAGGGCTCCTCCTCAACCAAAGCATTTAATTCCAATATTCTTAAAAATTTTCTCAAGCTCCGGATGTTTGTAGAGAATATCGTCAATTACCATATCTTTATTAATCATTTAATCACCTCTACTAATTATTATGTCAAAACAACACAAATTAATATTACCCCCACGGGGTATATCCATTTATATTATAATTTATTATATTAAAATTTGTCAAGCAACGTGCAATATGTTTTGCACATTTATTTCATATTCTGCAAATCAATATATTTTACAGCATTCAACGCTGCCGTGCTTCCGTCTCCAACTGCCTTGGCAATTTGATAAGGCTTTCCTGTGCAGTCACCACAAGCAAATATACCTGGTATGCTGCCTGCCATATTTTTATCAATCTTAATAGAACCTTCTTCTATCTCAAGTCCCTCAATCAGTTGACCTATGGGTATTACATTTCTAACAATAAAAACCGCTTCAACCTTCAATTCTTTGCTTGCTGTCCTCAATAGATTTGCTTTCATGTCATTGCCTTCGATAGCCAGCGCTTTTTCTTTTATTAGCTTGACTTTCTCATTTATTTTATATGTACCGTCATACATTGGTATATAATAAACCTCAGAACATAATTCTGATAGAAAATTGGCTTCTTCTTCTCCTTCTTCATTCTCAGAAATCATTGCAACAGGCTTATTTTTATATAATGGTCCATCACAGGTAGCGCAATAGCCTACACCTCTGCCCAAAAACTCTTTTTCTCCAGGCATATAATTGGCTTTGGCATGACCAGTCGCGAGTATTATTGCTTTTGCTTCATAGAAATTGACGCCTACATTGATTGCAAAGTAATCCCCCATACTTAATATATTTTGTACCTTTTCATGCTTTATTTCAATACCCATTTCTGCTGTATGCTTCTTAAAGGTATTGAGCATTTCAGTACCACTAATTCCAACTAAACCGAGGTAGTTATCAATCTGTGGTGCCTTCATCAGACCGGTTACTTTTTCTGTTCCGCCAAGTATAATAAAGCTTTTGTTTCTAATTTTTAAATTTAGGGCTGCAGAAAGACCTGCTGGTCCTCCGCCTATAACTGCAACGTCAAACATACTAATCACACTCTTTCTTTCGTAATAAAATCTTCTTAATGAAACTTCTGAACGGTTGAACCCTTTATGATATAACTTAAGGTCACATGCTGACCCATGGGGAGTGAATATTCCTGCACGTATTAGAAAATGATATCAAATAATGACTGTCCTGTTATTACAAAGGTAAACTCTAGTATTGAATAAAAAGCAAATATAGCAAAGCTAATATACAATGGCCAAGCTAATTTCACATTTTTTAAGACTCTGCCTATATTAAGTTTTTCTATCTGCTCTTGGTCATTTCCTTCCATACCCTTTTCTAAATTAATCTCCTTGAGGGCCTTCATACAAAATATTACTATTGTTCCAGATATCGCTGCCCAAATACCAATGGGTATGGTTGAAATCAATAAGCTCTGCAGTTCTGCACCTTGAGGTAAGCTTTGAGCTTGTGCATTTCTGACCAAAGGAATCTGCATGACAAGGAAGCCTATGGTAACCGAAATTGCATTGTTAATGAAGTGGCCTATCATACCAGCAAATATTGAGTTCGTTGTATAAACCACATAGCCCAGTAATATTCCTAAAAATAAGGGTCCTAATATATTTTGTATATTGATATGCAGAATAGAAAAAAGCACTGCTGAGAATATGATGCTGTGCCATTTACCCAATTTCTCGTAGCCCCGCAGTATTAACCCTCTGAACAATATCTCCTCACAGATGCCTGCTGAGCCCGCTACAATTAGCAGCAGTATAATATATTCATTAAAGCTGTATGCAAATGGGATGGGTGATTGTATAAGCTTGCCAAACAAACTAATAAAAATATTTCCTATTAGATTTAAAAAAAGAGCAACTGGATAACCACACATAAATATGAATACCGTCAAAAGAGTTTCCATAAAGCTAATTTTATTAAACCTAAGCTCTTTCTTAAAGCTGCCTTTTTTGAATATAACATATAAAAGTGCCGGCAGTGCAATAAGTACAAACTCTGTAATCAAAATTCCGCTGTTAAAGCTTCTAAGCTGCACAAAAGTCCCTACAGAGATCAAAAGAATCAATGTCAGCAAGTATATAATGTTGACCCCAGCTATGGTCAGCTTACTATGGAAACCTGAATCCTTCTCTTCCAATTCTACACCCTCTTTACATTTTGAGTATTCGATCTTCTGCCCTGGTCAAGGGATTGTTGCTATCTACAATTACGTGTTCAATATTTAATGGCTGACCGTTGAGTGTCAGTACAACTTCTCGGATTCCTTCCACTTCAGTTACAGTATTTGCAATTGAGGTCAGCGTCATATCTTCTCCGGCGGCACCTTTGGAGTGCTTTGTAAGCATTTCTTCACTGAAGTCTATAGTTGCTCTTTCACCTACAACCATTACAGAATTAACTCTTGCTTCTGAAGGTATTGTAGGATATAAATAAGTATTCTCCGGTCCCTTTATCATTTGCTCTATCAATGCCTTTATTAGTATATCCTTCGAAGCATTTTCAGCTAAATTTATAGTACGTTTTTCAGCCACTACATTTATGGCCTGATCATCAGCAAAGTACAATATTACCTCACGATTTTTGAATTGCCCTTGAGCATTTGGATCAAATTGAATTTCTGTTAAATATCCATAGGGATTACCACTAGGTGCAATTAAATCCTTACCTTCTATTGTTATTTTCACACTGTTAATCTCTGGAAACTGCACCATAGTATTAACCAAGGCAGCTATGGTTGATGCTTCATGCATTACCCCGCCGAAGGTGTTAAAATCATTGTTTAAATTAACTGTAAGTTTATCTTGCTCACTAGAGATCCCCAACACTTTTACAGTGCTGCTTATACTTTTTTCAAACTTTGATGTATCGCTCGGCCCTATAATCCACTCCTCCAAAGTCTTGATATACTTATCCTGCGCATTTGAATAGGTTATGCTTCTTTGCTCATTATCCAGGCCTACATTTCCCTTTAATGCAAAATACAAATCTATATTCCCATTGGTTGTCGTATCCTGATTTATCAAACTGCAACCCGCTACAGCAAGTATTAAAGCAAAAACTAAAATTAATACTTTTTTCATTTTTATCTCTCCTAACATTTATTTGCTATATATTCGACCTTTTTTATATCTCAAGCCAATTATACCTATAGCGAGCAGCAATATTAGCTCCCCAATATAATAGAAAACTATTTTGAAAGCTATATCCGAGAAAAATGCTTCAGGATACATATTAATCAGTCTATCCTTAGCAGGCTCTAATTGCCACAAATCATTGTTAAAGAATATTTCGTGAAATATTGTAAAATACTTATAAAAGTCAATATTCATAAAAATAGCCAATAGTATAACAGGTATTATACCTAATACAAATGTATAAATCAAAAGCCTTGAAAAGCTTTTGCGCTTATTTCGTGCTTTATAGTAAAACAATGCAATAAAAATCACACTATACCAAAATGCTATGTTTTTAATTTGCCTACCCTTAACAAATAAATTCTTGACATCTATCATATGCAGCTTATCTCTGACACTGAAAAATTCCTGCTTCGTTCCCTGTATTGTCATTTGAAAATCAAGGTCTTCCCTTTTTTCATCTATGTAATTTAAGAGATTATCAGTGGCGACCATAAGATCAGGTTTACTTATACCTATACTCTGAGGTATTTGAAATTTCTCATATTGCTGATTATAATAGCTTCTGTCAAAGGCTATTATCTGAACATCATTAAGCAGCAGCAGCAGTATTAGCATTACTATAAAAATTGTACCAGATATAAACCATAAAATTCTTCTGCCTATCATATGATTTACTCCTTATATTATTGAAATTAAGTGCTATATTTATTTTATCAAAATTAGACAAATAATAAAAATATATTTTTACGAAACGAATCTGCCACATACCTGGCTAAACATTACCGTGATAACAATTAATACACTATTCTCCATTTTACACACAAAAAGCAAGCCTTTATACTCTCTTGTTTCTTTCCCGGATTTATCCATGGCAATAATCTTGCTTCTTCTGACATTTTCAATAATTTTTCCAATAGCATTT
>MGOS01000021.1:19520-21057 GCA_001797185.1 Clostridiales bacterium GWB2_37_7 | reverse complement strand
AAATTATTTCAATGCATAACAAAATTATATCTTATAAACAATGAAAATTTTTTCGAATCCTGCTGTCGTTTTATATACTTTTATCAAATTGTCAATATAAAAATTAATATTAATTTTAAGTCAGGTTATAATAAAAATGAGGTGATATATTTGAAAAACCATGTTTTTTTTCATAGGGTGCTGATACTTATTGTTTCAGTATCTATGATTTTATCTTTAACCTCATGCGCACCACAGAAAAAGCCAGTTCCACAGACTTCAAAAAGTCAAGAGGAGCAAAATAAACCACCCAAAGAATTGGATGAATTAAGCAAGGCAGTAGAAAAAACAGAAAAAGCTTTATATGAAATGCATGAAAGAAGCAAGTTGCCATTATTTATACAGCAGGAAGAAATTAAAAAGCAGGAAGAAAAACAGAAAAAGGAACAAGGCGGTCAAGAGCAGCAAAATGATCAAGAGAGTGGTCAAGGTAAGCAATCTTCACAGGTGGAGCTGGTAACACCACAAGCTAAACAAGTTGAGCCACAGCTAGAAATTAAGCAAATGAAAATCGAAATAGAAAGAGCAAATTTAACTCAAATTGAGCAACTGAAAAAAGATGTAATAGAGCTGCATGGTCTATGGAATGCATTTGAGGCAAAAGCCGTTTCTCAATTCGTCATGCAATCTTCTATAGAGGATTTTGAGGATGCCCTAAATAACCTTACAAAATCCTTAGATAGCAATAATGTTTTTCAGGGCTTGTTGGATGTAACACAGCTTTATAAGTATTTACCTGATTTCTATTTAACTTATTCATCAGATTATCCTCCTGAAATTGATAAGATTAGATTTGCTATAAAGAAAACTCAGCTGCTTGGTGAAAAGAAAAATTATCCAGCAGCTAAAGAAGCTGTTGATTACCTAACTGGAATTTGGATGCTTACACGTCCTAAACTCAATAAAGATAGTATAGATATGATAAATCAAATAGAATTTGCACTATCAGATCTTAATAAAGCTATCGAAATGCAGAATGATACAATTATAAAAGCCAAAACGGAAGTTATATTAAAAGTTGCTGATGAGCTTGAAAAGGCGAACAGTAAGAAAGAACAGAAAAAATGAAGAAACAAAACACTATAAAATAATTTTATAGTGTTTTGTTTCTTTGATTATATAAATAAGTTTACATTTGAATTATCGGCTTCTCCCAAATAGGTTGCAACTCCTGCGTATTCTATACCCTCTAGCAATTCTTCCTTTTTTATACCCATTACATCCATCGACATTGTGCAAGCAATCATCTTTACACCCATAGCCTGTGCATTATCAAGAAGTTGGGGTAAGCTATTCACGTTTTTTTTCTTCATGATTGACTTCATCATTGCAGTACCGGCACCGCCAAAATTCATTTTGGATAATGCCAATCTTTCTGCCCCCCTTGGCATCATAAAGCCAAACATATTTTCCATAAATTCTTTTTTGACCTTAATTTTTTGAGCCCTCCTCAAAACATTTAAGCCCCAGAAGGTAAAAAACATCGTTACATCATCTC
>MGOS01000021.1:3289-19462 GCA_001797185.1 Clostridiales bacterium GWB2_37_7 | reverse complement strand
CCATTTATATTCATTAGCTCTTCTTTATGACGGCATGAATAATTCCATCAATTTCATTAATACTTACCAGCTCATTACCTGTTTTTTTGCACCATGCATTTATATCCTTTGAAAAGCCGCAATCTGTAACCTCAATTGTTATGATATCTCCACTGTCCGCAGCCTTTGCTACCTTGAATAGCTCAACAATAGGACCGGGACACTGCAGTCCTCTTGCATTAATAAATTTTTCTGCCATAATGACTCCCCCTATTCAACTCGATATGGATAAGCGTTTATACCGCCTTCCAAAACTTTTATATTTTCAAAGCCTTGCTGTTTTAATTTCAAATATGCCAAGAATGCTCTTTTTCCTACCTTGCATACTAATATGACTGTTTCTTTATCCTTATGCAACTCACTGCTTCTTCGCTCCAAGGCATTCATAGGAATGTTCAAAGAGCCTGGTATAGAGGATATAAAACACTCTTCCTCTTCTCTTACATCTACAATATTCACTTGATTGTACTTAAGCTTATCCTGTAAATCTGTAGCTGTAATTGTGTCAATCTTGTTATTCAGCTTGTTTAACATAACATTAGCAGCCATTATTGTAGAGCTCATTGCCATAGAGAATGGCGGTGCATAAGCAAGGTCCAGCTTTGTAAGGTCTTCGAGCTTGGCATTTAAAGTCATAGCAGTCGCGATGATATCAATTGGCTTATCAACAACTCCGCTTCCTATTATTTCTGCACCCAATATTTTGTGAGATGCTTTTTCTACAATAAGCTTCGTTATAATAGCTTTATTGCCGGGGTAATAGTGGGCTTTGTCTGTTGCAGGTACCAATATCGTTTCGATATTCATACCAGCTCTTCTGGCATCCCTCTCAGATAATCCTGTTTTGGCAGCATTCATGTCAAAAAGCTTTACAATCGTTGTTCCTAATACCCCCTGAAGACTGTCCATCTTATCACTATTCACAACATTATAGCCTGCAATACGCCCGGTTTTGTTTGAGGTTGATCCCATTGGATACCAAGCAGGTTGATTGGTAACAAGATTTATATTTTCTGCGCAATCACCTACTGCAAATACATCCTTGACACTGGTCTGCATATACTCGTCAACTTTAATAGCTCCAGTAGTGCCCAACTCTATGTCCGCATCTACCGCAAGCTTAACATTTGGTCTGACACCTATGGAAAGCACCACGATATCTGCTTCAAAATCACCAGCAGTGGATTTTACCTTTGAAACAAACTCGTCCTTTCCTTCAAAGCCTAATACCTTCTCACCAGTAACTATGTTTACACCCTTTTCCTGCATATGTGCCTGTGCCAATAATGCAATTTCTTCATCAAATGGAGGCAATACATGGGGCGCAAGCTCTATTAGCGTCACATCTACATCTCTATGTCTCAAATTCTCTGCTACCTCAAGACCGATGAAGCCACCGCCCACTACTACAGCTTTTTGCACTTTGCCTGCATCTACCAGATCCCTAATCTCAAAAGCATCTGCTACGCTGCGTAGGGTGAATATATTCTTCAGCTTAATATTCTCAAGTGGCGGCTTAATAGGTGAAGCACCGGTAGCCATAACCAGCTTGTCATATCCATACTCCAACTGCTCTTGAGTATCTATATTTGTTACATAAACCTTTTTCGCATTGGTATCAATCTTTGTTACTTCATGCTTTATGAATATATCAATATCCTGTTCCCGCTTGAATATTTCAGGCGTTCTTACAACCAGCTCATTTTTCTCTTTAATAACTCCACCGATATAATAGGGCAGTCCGCAGCCTGCATAGGATATATGCTCTTCCTTTGTGAATATCTTCACATCCAAGTTCGGATTTTCTCTCATAGCTTTTGATGCTGCCTTTGTACCTGCTGCAACAGCACCTATAACCACTAGTCTTTGTTTTTCCATTGAATCATTTACCTCCCACACTTTACCATTAAAACAATAAATTAATTAATTTCTTTACCTCTTCATTTGCAATGCTATAGTTTACCTCTAAGCCCTTCCGAGTGCCCTTAATTATTCCTTTAGACCTCAGTATGCTTAGATGCTGTGATACCGTTGACTGTGGCAGTTCTAGGCATTCCTGCATATGAGAAACATTACATTCCCTGCTCATCAGGCCTTTTATGATGCACAGTCTTACGGGATGTGCCAGCACCTTTAGTAATTCTGCCTTTTCATTGTATTGTGTTAAGTCTTCCATTAATTCACCTCGCATATCACTATATCATAATATTACGATATAGTGATATATTTGTCAATTCATATTTCTTATTTTTTATTTAATAACCCTTCAATATACTTTTCTAAACAAAAAAAAGAGCCTCCATAAGGCTCTTACTGCAGGAGCTTCAGTCCTAACATAAGTAGTGCAGTGATTATAGAGGTCAGCACGCCAATGAAGATTTTCTGTGACAAATCAGCAGGTCTTTTTTCCAAATCATCGACCGTTTTTTGCAACTCCTTCAAGCCTACCTTGATTTCTTGCAGTGTATTAAGAATCATTTTTATTTGTTCATTATACACTACTGTTTTTGTCTCTACCTCGCCAATCCTAGCCCCAAAGTCTCTCAGTGTCAGGTCAATATTATTCAGTCGCCTTTCTGATTCACTCGACTGAGCGCATTCTCTTGTATTGATATCCCCCATGGCGATTCCTCCTTCCTTTTTGCACAACCCCCTCGGATAATATATTATATGAGCATGTCCTTCTATGGTGCAGACACATAATCTTTCTTTTTGATTTACAAAATATCGTTTTCTGTTAAAATAATTATTAATAGATTATGATATGGAAAAGATATATAAATACAAAAGCAGTGAGTTCATCTGGTTTGTATTATCAAAGATATATTTTTCACAACATATGAATCAAGGAAAATGTTTTTTGCAAACATATAGTAATCATTATGAGGTGATTGAAGTGCCCTTGGATATAGATATCAAACAAAATAACTATAATATTTCCGTACGTTTATCAAAGGTAACTGAACTGCTTGCTGCAGTTCACATGCTTTCAGATAATAATCATTACAGCTTTGACACCACTTGGGCAAAACATGCACTGGATAACATAAGCCCTGAAAGCAAAGAATTTCTAAATAAGCTATCAGCTCTCAATTTCCCGGGTTTGGAGCTCTTCGATTTTATTACAAGAGAAGGTATTTATGATGATATACCACTTTTCATAACGAAGCTGGAACATTACAGCGGTCTTGATTTTTTGCATATAATACTGGATGAGAAGCTTAGCAAGGAGCAATTAATATCTGCCCAAAGGGATGAACATATATTTCATTCATTAGCTGATGAAATTCCTTGGGTTCTCAAAGGTTCAGATTGCTTTTTGAAATATATGTTTATGAATACTGAGGATTACAAGAATAGCACTATAAAACTCTTAAATGAAATATATCATTCTGCTTTTGAAGAAAAACTGGAAGAGCTTCAACATAAATATGAAGATTCGATAGAAGCACTGAAGCAAAGACTCTCAGGCAGAAATCCCATAGAAGTCGGTGAAGAAATAAAGGGTGCCAAGTTCAGTGTAAAAAATAGTTTCAGAGAGTATATATTCTCTCCTTCTTATTTTTTTCACCACCATAACATTATTTCATATAACAAAAATACGTATCTGATGATATTTAACATCAATATCGACAACAGCTTTGATGATGGAGAAGCCGAACGACTTTCTGATCTGCTTAAGGTACTTTCAGACAAAACCAGACTTGAAATATTAAGGCAGCTAAAGAGAAGACCCACCTACGGAAAGATACTTTCCTCGCGGCTTAACCTTACAACAGCCACAATTTCCAGACATTTGGATCAGCTAAAAAAAATAAATCTCATTCGTGAAGACAAACAGAACAATGTAAAATATTATTTCGTGAATAGTGATGAGGTTGAAAAGCTATTCGACGGAATAAGAAAATTTATAAGTAATAGATAGAGCAATGATTTCTAATATTCATGGAAAATCATTGCTCTTTTTTATTGACAATTGTAATATACTGTATTATTATAAATTACATAGTTACGTTATTGCGTAACTATGTAACTTATAATCTTATCACAGGAGGATTGTTATGATTATTAACAACATATTGGCAACAGCTAGGAGAAACCTAACCATGCAAACCAGAGCTTATCCTGTTGACTTCTTCTTTAGCAAGCTTCTTACCTGTTTTTTTACCATTCTTGGTTCCTTCTTCATCTATAACATTGTTTTCAAGGGTAATGTAACAAACGAATTCATTCAATACAGTGGGACTTCTGACTATATGTCCTTTACTATTTTAGGCAGCTTCATGTATTTATTTGTCGTAGGGACCTTTCTAAATGTCAGCAGAAGCTTCATAACAGAAATGCGCGAAGGCACCCTAGACAGTCTTCTGATATCCCCAGTTAATTATATGGGATACTTATCAGGCAACATGCTTGAACAGACCATGATTACAGCAGGGGAGCTGCTAATTGCTATACTGATTACAATTCCCTTCGGCTTAAGATTTGCAAATATAAATGTAGCTTCTACAATGCTATCCATAGCATTAACCTTGATAGCCCTTTTTGGAATGTCTATCATTCTTTCTGGTATTATGATTTATTTTAAAGATACATATCTAAGTCAAAATACAGTTTTTAGCATCATATATCTGACTACAGGTATACTCTTTCCAATACAGTATCTACCAAGCTGGCTACAGGTTATATCCAATTACATACCTGTGACCTATTCTCTCCGCACACTTAGAAACAGTGTACTCACAGGACTTGATATAACCAGTCAGTATAATGATTTTAAACAATTGGCAGTGCTATCCATCGTATATTTTACAGTAGGTATGCTGATGATTCGTAGAATTGTAAAAAAAGCACCAGAAAGACAATTTATATAGGAGGCGGTAAAATGCTAATTGCAAAAGGTTTAAAAAAGAATTATATAAGCAAGGAGAAAACAGGCTTTCTTAAAAGCCGATTGAAAACTGTCGAAGCTATCAAAAGTTTAGATTTAACGATTAGACCCGGCAAAATAGTAGGGCTTCTGGGACTAAACGGCGCAGGAAAGACAACAACCATAAAAATGCTCTCAACATTATTAGAGCCGGATGGAGGCAGCTGCAGCATAGATGGACTTGATCTCACTCGGGATGCTTTTAAAATTAAGCATATTGTTAATATGATAGCCGGTGGAGAAAGAATGGTTTATTGGAGACTGACGGCAAGAGAAAATCTTGAGTATTTTGGTAAATTGTACAACATCCCTAACAATGAGCTTAATAAACGCATTGACAATCTTATCGAATTTGTGGGTCTTAACGAGAGAGCAAACGAAGCGGTTGAGAAATATTCAAAAGGAATGAAGCAAAGGCTTCAAATAGCAAGGGGCTTAATCAATGACCCAAAGTATTTATTTATGGATGAGCCTACACTTGGACTGGATGCTCCTATTGCTAGAGACTTAAGAAAATTTACAAAAAGTCTTGCTAATAAAGAAGGTAAGGGCATACTGCTTACCTCTCACTACATAAATGAAATTGAAGAGCTATGTGATTATGTATATATTATCAATCAAGGACAAAAGGTTATGGAGGGCAGTCCCAAAGAAATAGCAAGCATAGTAGCCAATTGCACCAATAAATATCATATCAAGATCAACAGTTTTCCCGATAAGCTCAAGGTGCAGCTTGAGACCTATCTAAGTGCCATACAATCAGATTATCAGCTAGATGGTGCCGATGGAAGCTTCGAAATATGTGTCTCTACCCATAAAGATATACAAAGCGAGTTGATAGCCATGCTGTCGCAGCAAACAAAGATCATTAGCTTCGCAGCAATGGAACCCAAGCTTGAGGATGCAATAATTACTTTATCAGAGGTGAGAGCTTATGAACAAGCACATGCTTAAAAGCATCAAGGCAGAAGCCATAAAGCAGCATAAATCAGTATATCATTCAAGTCTGATGTATTTTTCTATGCTTATCTGGCCTGTACTGCATTTGTTTTCCTCTTATTACTCCTATAAGCCCTTTGAAGGCTCTGCTGCCAGCGAATTAGTTGCCAAATGGGTAGGTGAAGACATGATTTTTGCATTTATATTATTCGGTTATATAAGCTTTATTTTTTTTAAATGCTTTGTTCAATCAGCTTGGCGCTTCTCTTTCGAGAGAATATCCGGGACCTTAGAGCTTATCTATCTGACTCCTGCCAGCAGATTAGGCGTCATGCTAGGCAATGCACTTGCATCACTCTTTGAAAGCGCATGGATGTTTACAGTTTTTTGTGTGGGCGCTATCGTACTTTTTACCGATTTGAATATTTCAAGCATATTTATGCCCATAGTTGCAGTTTTTTCTCTGGTTATACCCTCAATATGCTGGGGAATTTTTATGAACTCTCTGTTTATGTTTTCTAGAGACACAGGAATATTCTTTACTTTATTTCAAACACCCATGGAGCTATTCGGCGGAGCAAAAATTCCTTTTCCGGCATTCCCCATATGGGCAAAGCTAATAGGTGGCTTCTTTCCACTTACCTGGTCGGCAAGTATCGTCAGAAAAATCTTCATGCACGGTGCCATATTTGCTGATATAAAAGCTGAACTTATACTCCTCACATTAATATGTATAGGATTATTTTTGCTGACTTTGCTGCTGCTAAGAAGAGGCGAGTCCTATGCGAGAAAAACAGGGAATATGGCATTATTTTAAAATTAAACACCGCAAAGCTGCCAAATTGCACGCATTGCGGTGTTTAATTGCTTTTATTGATTACAACAAATATTTCTCCATTAAAATACATTGACCGAACTCATTTGTTGAAAGTTCACCTACAGTATTGTAATCTAGTTTTTCATAAAGCTTTTTATCATTTATACCAGCTTCAAGCTTAATTAACCCGAATCCGTTGTTAGCTGCAATTTCTTCCAAAAGCTTTAACATAGCTTCCTCAACTCCCTGGTTATGAAAATGCACATCAACAAATACTGAGTATATTGTGTCAAAGTCAATGCTTGCAGTTCCCACGATCTTGCCATCATCATTTAAGGCTACATACATCTTTCTCTTATTTGATAATGTCAAAACAAATTTCGGTGTAACCTCTTCATTAGCATCATTATTATTTGCATCAAGCAAGCTATTATTGATAATTTTTGCTACAGTTCTTGCATCTTCCGTTCTAAATTTTCTAATTGATAAATCACGTAAACTCATCTTATCCTCCATTGTTATGTCCTATGTATAACTATCTTACCATAATTATCTTCATATTAATCAACTTTGTTAGTTTTCCTTTTAAGCAGAGCAAAAATTGGAAAGAGGGACAAAACTCGTCCCTCTTTCCAATGATACAGTCATGTATGGTACTCCACATTAATCTCTTAATACTTTTTTCTTTTGCTTATACTCTTCTTCTGTAATTTCTCCACTTGCAAACCTTTGACTTAAGATATCAAGTGCATCATTTCTTCCGTTTCTAGTATTATTATTTCCATTGTTGCCTTGTGCTAATTTCACCACTGCATATATAATTAATCCTACTAATATTATGGGAATAATTCCAAACAATCCCATAGTTCCATATCCATAACCCATCATATCTATCAATCCTTTCTATTCTTTTTTATCCGAAATTACTTGTTCAAGTTCTCCATGCCAGTTGTGGTACCATACTTCTCCTGTATAATAATTTACACTTATCATTCCAACAATTTTATTGTCATTATTAATATGGAAGGTGTAGTATCCGTAAAACTCATAGCCCGTGCCTGAAACAGAAAGTTCTTTTGATATATTACTTTTCACATATTCATCTGCAGCTTTGACTGCTTCCTCTTTATTAACTCGCTCAGAAGCACCCCTGCTGTAACTATATCTACTATAATTGTTTCGAGCTGTACCACCCATCATGCCATACCCATTACGCATGTCGTATTTTTCATTCCACACTATATTGGGTCCATATTCGGGATAAGTCTGACCTGTATATGGATTTACCAAAATCTCCATTGCTCCTCTGCCTGTATCTTTTTCTTTTATAGAAACATAGTAGTCTGTGTCTTTATAAACAAATATATCTGATACTTCAAGGTCACTCGCATAACGTTGAATATTATTATTGACCTCCAGCTTTATTTGGTCTATCGTTAATTTTTCAGTATTGTAAAATTGATTCCTGTTGCTACTGAACCATTTTCCCATCATACCTACATTATTATATCCCTGGTTGTAAGAGCCATTGTATCTGCTTTTAAGAAATGCAACTTCCCATATACCATATCCAATTAGTAATATGATAGAAACTACCAAGACTGCAGTCCACAGTACCTTATTCCTTCTCACATTATCACCACCTTCCTCTGTTTAATTTCTGTAACTTATAGACATATTATTCTATGTATACCTCCTCCTTCATTTTGACAATTTCCTCTCTTAGCCTTAACGCTTCTAACTCAAACTCTTTTGTCCCAAAGATTTAATTATATCTTGTAATTATTAAATTTGCATTGAATTTCTGTTCTACTTTTCTCCAAACTTTGTATGTTTTCCTCTACTTCCAATCTCTTTCTTAAATATTCTTCGGTTTTTTTCTCACTTGATTTTAAGACAACCTCAGCAATCATAGCCATTTTTTCCTTTTCCTTATTAATTATTTGCTATATTTTGATTATAAAATGTAATTATGAATACAATGTGGAGATTTTATTTGCTCTTTGGTTTTCTAAAGAAAATGGTGCGTGGGAAACCTCTGAAAAATAGATATATTTGATAAATAATCTTTTGATATCCTCATTATCCTCAAAATAAATATATCAATAATTATATATCGGACAATCTACCTATCCCCTTAGTCCCCGGAACAATAAGTCGCTCAGAGCGCTATTGACAACGCACCCTTACACTGCTACTATTTCACTAATGACTGACTATTCAGTTGTTAATGAAAGTGAAGCATAGATCTCATAAGCAGTAAATAAATATCAAACAAAATCTACCTCCCATTGTGTTTGAAAAGACAATATTAAAATAAGCTCAAAGATAACGGTTCCAAGCCGTTTTGTTCCTTGAGCAAAGCGAAAGGAATGGTAATAACTATGAAGGATAAGATATTGATAGCAGGTGGCTATGGAAATGTTGGACAGGTTATTTGCAGTTATTTGGCGGAAAAATTTCCGGGTAAAATCATAGCTGCAGGGAGAAATTATGAAAAGGCAGACAATTTTTCAAAGACAACCGGTGGTGCTGTACTTCCAATGAAGCTTGATGTTGCAGAAAACCATGAGAACAGCAGCTTACTGGATGAGGTGCTTCTTGTAGTGATGTGCTTGGATCAAAAGGATACAAGATTTATAGAAGCTTGTATAAGAAGAGGTATACATTATATAGATATCACGGCATCCTACAAGCTATTATCAGATATTGAAGCAATGGCTGGACTGGCAGAACAAAACGGGTCTACTGCTGTCCTTAGTGTTGGTATAGCGCCGGGCATTACCAATATATTAGTTAAGCACTGCAAGCAGCGGCTTGGAATATTGGAGGAAGCATATATAAACCTTTTACTTGGACTAGGAGATGAGCATGGAAAAGCAGCCATAGAGTGGACCGTTGATAATATCAATACCACATTCGACGTAGTTGAGAACGGCAATCTCCAGAAAGTGAGAAGCTTTGAGGATGGAAAGGAGTCTTTTTTTTCTGAAAAGCTTGGGAAAAGGATGGCATACCGTTTTGACTTTACTGATCAGCATGTACTGCCAAGAACACTTAACATAAAAACGGTTTCAACTCGCCTATGCTTTGATTCTGTTATCTTTACACGTTTTTTTGCTATTTTAAAGAAGCTTGGAGTTCTTAATCTGCTTAAGCTGAAAAACTTCAGAAGGCTTTTTGTAAAAGTTTTTGAAAATTTCCGGTTAGGTTCTGATATATTTGCAGTAGCAGTAGATGCAATAGGAGAGAAAGAAGGCAAGAGAGCTGAGTATCACTGTTCTATCATAGGACATAAGGAAGGCATAATAACTGGCAAGGTAGCGGGGCTTGTGGCAGAAAAAATATACAATGGAGCATATGCATCGGGAGTATTTCATATAGAACAGTTATTTGAGCCAGAGGAAATATTGAAGGAGCTAGAGGAAAATATAGAAATAAGATGTAGCTGATTGTAGGGTAGTTTGTTTTAACCATAGGAAGTAAAAAGAACCATCCGAGAATAAGTGTCAGATCAACAATTATCGATTATGCATGAAAGTGTTGTTATAGAAACAAGGAGAGAAGGAATAAAGATATACTATAAGATCGCAAATCCTAAGACTCTTCAAGCATGTCTGATCATACGAATTGCAATGATTGATCAAATGACTAGAAATATGAATTTTGTAATAAAAGTATAAGATAGGAGGAGAGAAAATTTGAAATATAGAGAATCAGGAATGCCTTCTGAACAATTATGGGATACTTTTTTTGATCCACTAAATACTCTTAAGCAAATGGAAGTTGATCAAAATATTAGAACCTTAATTGATATAGGATGTGGATATAGCACTTTTTTAATACCTGCTGCTCAACTGATAAGTGGAACTGCCATTGGAATAGATATCGATAATGAAATGATTGATATCAGTAAAAAGAAAGTACAAGAAAATAAAATTACCAACATTGAACTTCTTCACGGAGAAATATCTTACCCCGATATAATAAGCGTCATTGAACGGTATAAGGAAGAAATTGATTATATTACATTGTTTAACATCCTCCATTGTGAAGAGCCTATAGATTTACTTAAAAAAGTTCATGACCTTCTAGCTGATAACGGAACAATAGGCGTTATTCACTGGAAGCGTGAAGAAACACCGAGAGGACCATCAATAGAAATAAGACCAAAACCTGAAATGATTATTGATTGGGCTTCTAAAGCAGGATTTGATTTAAAGAAACAAGTAGAATTACCGCCTTATCACTTCGGGTTGATATTTACAAAAAAATAGAAGACACCACTATATAATTAATCCTAAACAATTTAATTCATTAAAATAGCACGAAAAATTATCCGCTGTTTATAATGCATAGGAACATCAGATTCTTCCTTAAACAAATGTTCCGACCATGCATTTCATAAAAGGCTTCTTTAATTTAAAATTCTTTCATAAGAAGCCTTTTTTATAAATCGCACAAAGCACATATTTACCAATATAAAAAATTTAGTGTGATTTATATAGTTGCGTAGAAGTAACAAAATAACGTAGCGGTTAATGAAAATTAGTCAGGCTGACGAGACAGCCTGACTAATTTTTCTCTCTAACTTATTGAATTGAATAAAAGAACCATACACCGATTATACCGATAAGAGCAATTATAATATATTCATATGCTGGAATTTTCACTTCTTCTGCCTTCCATTCCGGCATAAGGCTCATCTGCCTCTTTTTAATAAATCTTGCTGCAATAAGTGCTGCGATAAGTATTATGAAGCTTGTAACATGAGCAATGGTAAATGGACCTATGACAATAGGGTTTGTCCTGAAAAATTCTACAGCACCTCTTATAATTGAAAATCCAATCACATAATTTATAAATAGTTCACCTTCATATTTCGTTTTGCCTCTCTTCATCCACAAATACGTGAAGAATATCAAATTAAGAAGCACCTCATAGATTTGTACAGGGTGAACTATCTTTCCGCCATAATTAACCCCCCATGCATAGACTGTCTTCATAGGCACTCCATACACATCGCAGCCTATTCTTCCGATTACTTGTCCCATGACTATTGCTGGAGCAAACGCATCCCCCACCCTTAAGAAAGGGATTTTATTTCTTCTGGCATACCAGAATGCAAACAATCCCCCCGCCATTATACTACCCTGTATTGACAGTCCGCCTGATCTAAATGCAAATATCTGCAAAGGATTTTCCAAATAATTCTGGAAGTCAAATGCAACTATATAATAAAGCCTAGCACCTAGGACTGCTGCAATAATCGAATAAGTCAGCAAGTTCAGTATTTTATCAGGATCCAGCCCTTTTCTTTTGGATTCTCTTAAAGCAATGAATAAGCCCGCAAGCATTCCGAGAGCAATGGTTACACCTAATAAATAAATACCATAATGCCCAATTTTAAATATTTCCTTCATTTTCTCAATCCCCTCTTATTGTAAGTTATTAATGCAAGTCCGAAGTCTTCGTTACCTGCATGCTTGTTATCTTCTTAATCCGTACCTTTTAATTATAGTTGCAGAAGCTAATAATATCAATATTAATTGCATATATTTGCTTTCTGTAATATTTTCCTAAACATGTATGAAAGTGCTTGTGTGGCATATACTCTTTATTCACCCTAACGAGTGTGCAAATATAGTTTTCCCGCAGCTACGCCCAAAAAGCACTCTAGGTCAAGGTTGATGATGTCTTGTGAAAAAACATTAATTAAGCTTCTTAACCGTATAATATGATAAAGGACCAAAGAAGGTCATGGTTTTTTTTGTTTCAGTAGCTTTCGAAAAACCTGCTTCAATTGCAATATTAGGGATTAAGCCTAATATGTTGTCATTGGTATTAGAGAATCCATCAAAAATCTGCCAAAACATAAAAAGAATTCGCACAAGAATATTTGGCGCTTTTCCGAAGTCCAAAATATATAATTCTCCATCATCTTTAAGAACCCTATATATTTCTTTTAATGCATTTATTTTCTTTTCTCTATTTAAATGGTGAAAGACTAAGCTTGAAAGTACTTTATCAAAAGATTTACTTTCATAAGGTAATGTTAATCCATCATATAGACTTAGATTTATATCTAAGTCTGCAACATCAAGCTTTTTTTGAGCGATTTCAAGGATTTTTTTATCTACATCTACCCCAAATATTCTTACCTGCTTGTGAAGGCTTTTTATCATCATTGCCAATGTACCCGTGCCACAACCAAAATCCAATACATATTTAGCCTCACTTAGCTTTGCTTGCTTTATAAGCTCTAGTTTAAGTCTTTTTTCAGGCATGGTATAATTCAAAAAAAAGTCAAAATATTTGGTTAGCCATTGGAATTTAAGTGCAGGAATAAAATCATTGTCTTTTTTCATAATAGAACCTCACAAAATATATTATTTAGTAATAATATAGCATATTTTTGACATAGGGACAAGGAGACATAGGGACAAGGTCTTTCAGTAAAACCTCCTGCCTTGCAGTATTTTGTTCTCTTGTTGAGACCCTGATATACCCTACTTTCATAATGCTTGCCTCCTTTGCAACTAGCATATTATCAGTTCTGAATTTTACTTCTGAAACAATTCCAAAATGTCCCATAAGCTGTACCTTTCGCCTATTGACACAACTAGATTAATGGGCTGTACATTAGAGCGGTTTTTGCCCTTTTGATACACTCTTTGGCTGCATGTTTCAAAAGCTTACTTTTATTCATTTCAGAGCACTTTTCTATGGAATATCAAACTGCTTGGAGGCAATAAAAAACAGCCATTTGATTTTGTCAAATGACTGCTTTCTTGTTTATGCAGAGTATAATTAATTAGTAAAAAACCCATAACTTATTTTGAATGAATTTACTATTATAAAAATAGTAATTTGGTAATCTCCCAGTATGGTTCATCAAGTTAGTATGCAGTTAAACATCAATGTGATAGATTACCAGTTTCCTTCTTCGAACCCATCGCTATCAAGTTCTTTTATATACACCGAAATCCATAAAACAGTATTATCGATTGGGTCTGTTTCGATGAAAATTCCTTTTGGACTGCAATATACTTCTTCAAAGTCATCATATACAAAGCTAGGCTCAAATTCTATTACTTTGTCAATATGCATACCAACATATATTCTGTCAAACAGCTTACCTTTATAATTCTTCGAGGCCGTAATTTTGAATAACTTGCCATTAACAACATTGAACCATAGGTCAACTTCATCCTCTATTTCGTACCTTATGAGGTACTTGCCAAGCTGCAGGGGTGCCTTATTTGTTCTCTGAATGATATCATTGAGCTGTTCTATATGGCTGTATAAACTGATACCACCAATGCCTTCCCAAGGAATAATAGGTGCATTTAAATCTATCATTTTACTTTCCCCCTGTAAAAATAATTGTTGCTTTCTCCGCTCCATCAGTCTTGTAAGTACTTTCAACTCCATCAACAATTTTAATTAAACCTTGATCGTTTGTACTTATTTTAACATATGGATTATCTCCATGTCTTCCACCACCAGGTGAAACCTGAACTTGAGTAATATTCTTTCCGTTACCTGGATTATTGATTTTTATAATCTGTGCACCAGAGCGTGATTTAGTAGATGCTTGGATTGTAATATCATAACCTTCAGCTCTTAACATATTAGCAATTTCATCAACCGATTTACCACTGAATATACTTGGATTTGATTCTAATGCTTGAACACTAATTTTCCACTATTAAATACAGTCTTATTTGCTCCCTTAGTAACGTCAAGCACATCCCCAACTTTATCAATTACTTTTGCGGCATCCTTACCCTTGTCTACTATTTTAATTCCGTTTGCAAAATAGCCAAGTATTGGTACAGCAGCAGCTCCGGATAATCCTGCATTCTTCCAATCTTTTTCTAAAGCGTAAAGACCTGCATTTGCGATATCAAAGAGCTCCCCTCCTCCTGGAATCATGCCTGCTGCATCCAGCATCGTATGCACTGTTTCTTTTGTCATTGGAGTTTTATTTGCATTTCCAAAAGCCTCTAAATCCATCGGCATTGATACAAGTATTTCTTTTCCATCTTTTTTAAGCTTAATGAGTTTAGCTTCAAATTTCTCTCCATTTAACGCCGTAATAAATACCTTATCGCCTTCCTTACTATTACCCGTTCCCGTTGTACCTTGCTTATCTACATTTTGCTTATTAGTACTGTTTCCTTTATCCACTACTGATGGCTTGTCCTTATTCCCATTATACAACCATTCTTCCTTCTTTTCCAGATACTGCTTATAGGTATCTGTACTGTTTATGTTGTTTTGAGGGGTCTTGTTCTGGCTGCTTATTGAAATAGGGCTCTTTACCGTTACCTGCTTCTGCATCGACAGCGTATCTAATGCTGCATTGGTTTGCTTTCCTACAACGCCGTCAACCGTAATACCGGTACGCTTCTGAATGTCCTGTATGGCTTCTTGTGTTTTATTTCCGAATACACCGTCCAAGCCTCCGGTATCATATCCCAGATTTTGCAGCTTGCTCTGCAATGCCAGTACATCGCTGCCTGTATTTCCATATTTCAGCAGGCTGCTACCGTTTGAGCCTGTTGTATCTGTCTTTTGCGTGCTGTTATTATATATAGCTGGCTTTGAGCTGTTATTCCGCGGGCTGTACGTATCCGCCTTTAAATCAATACTGCTGGTGTTTGTACTACCACTCAAATTTGCCTTTTTTCCATTTCCGTTATATACCGTACTGACAGACTTACACGCTACCTTACAGCAATGTGTGTACAAACTATCGGGATCTCAAAGATTAATAAGGAGGTGACTTTTGAGGTTTTACTCTGTTTTAGACTCTGGCTTATTAAAAAATGAAAAAAACAAATGATCAAGGTAGTCTCTAGCCTCTAGCCTCTAGTCTCGTATTAGTTATGGCGTTGTTATTGGTTAGTCCTATAGCAGCATTTGCAGATCCAAATAACAAGCCGGATATGGAAGAAAAAATACATGGAAGAAGCAAAACAGATAAAAATGACAGACGTAGACAAGAGCAAACTATTTGATAGTTAGAAGAAAAAATGAACGGAAAAAGTGACGATACCGAAATGCCGGTCATAATAGTTTTTAACGAGAAGGTTGACGATCTGAAACTGGATGAGGTTTCAAAAAAGATTGGCATCATAGTCGTAGATTGCTTTTGCAGTTGTATCCAGCAGGTAATCAGACTTTTATTGATAGGTAAATAGCCCATTTCAATATCCTCTGCCTGAATTTCTGCTATCTACCAAGGTTTTAGTTTCTTCTCCTTGTTAGTTTCGTTGCCTTTTATATCAAATAATAATCATCCACCAGCAGGTTGTTACTTAATATGAAAACAGGGACAAGGTACCTGTCCCAATGCTGTCAAGTTACATCTTTCTTATTCCAGTATGCTTCTTCCCTGGACTCCTTACGTCCAAAGGCATCATAGCCATATTCAACTGTA
>MGOS01000021.1:0-3234 GCA_001797185.1 Clostridiales bacterium GWB2_37_7 | reverse complement strand
GCTACATAATCCATTATGTGGATCTCTTACTTATTTTCCAAATAGCGTTTGCATGGTAAAAATTACGCATTTTATACTTTATGTATAATAATAATTACTAGATTTTAGGGCACACCGTCCTGAAAGGGTCGTTTCTACTATCAAACATTCACGTATTCATATGTAATGTTTTAGGTTCCAATGGTACTCTAGCTTTTATTACTATTGTATCATGACTTATAATAACTTCGTCAATTATTGTATTTATTATATCCTTTTTCTGGTCAAAGTTCAAATGATCTATTGTATAAAGATACCTTTTTGACAATTCCTTGATTTTATTAATTTCATCTTCTTGTAAGTTACGCCTTTGTATTATTTCTTCGACATTTTTGATTTTACTCTTAATTACATGTTCACGATTTCTTACATCTTTGATTCTGATTTCAAACTCACTCTCAATAATATGCCCTTTTTGAAACATTGTAATTAATCGTTCTCTCTCTTTATTTATATTATCTAGTTCGCGTTGCAGTAATGAATATTCCTCTTTATTAATATCCTCTATATGTTGCGCTTTGCTATAAAACTCTTGTTCAATTAAGTCTGGATCCTTTAACCAACTTACAATCTTATCCCAAACTATTTCTTCTACTATATCTGCATTTACTGATCCTAATTCACAGTGAATAGGCATTGAATGATTTGCAACTCTATTAGAGCAAACATAATATCTGTATTTTTTATTATTTCTGTTAGTAACTAAATTACCATGTACTGTACCATTACATAACCCACATCTTATCTTTGTACTTAATAAATATTCACTTTTACTGTAACTACGCCATTTACGATTTGCATTTTTTAAGCTGTCCTGAGCCGCTTGCCATGTTCTCTCATCAGTTATAACCGGTACTTCGATTCCTTGCCATTCGTCCATTGGTTTTTCTTTTCTCTTTACATGCTCTTCAGGGGATTTATACTTATTTAGCTTAACTCCTACAGTATCATATCGCCTTATATAAAGAATTCCTTTATAAGCTGTATTTTTAAGTATTCTTTTTACAGTAGTTTTCTGCCACAACGCACCTTTTTTGAAGGTATACCCATATCTATAAGCCTTTTAGCTATAGCATTAGGCCCAATTCCTTCTTCTATAAGCCATTTATACATAAGTTTTATTATCGCTGCTTCGCTCTCATTTATGGATAAAGTATCGCTTTCCTTATCAAAGTCATAACCATATAGTCCTGGACTATGTGTGAGCAACCCTTGTTTTGCTTTTTCTCTTTTTCCATAGTAACTTCTAAGCAATAAAACTTTCTTCTCATATTCACCTACAGAAGCACTAATTTGGTATTGTAATTGCCCTTCTGGACTATCATCATAAAAACCTCTTACGAAAGCAATAACTGTTCCATTGTTCTTTATGTCCCTTGCAATAGCCATACTATCGATTGCTTCTCTTGATAATCTGGTTGAATCCAATGCTATGAAATAATCAATGTGCATATGTTTCATTTTATGAATTGCATCCATTAATCCAGGTCTTGCTAAAATCGATCCAGAAATACCTTCATCGCAATACTCAAAAACATCATCACATCCCAATTCGCTCGCCTTTTTGGTGCACTCACTTCTCTGATTTGGAATCGAATATCCCTTCTCAGCTTGTTCTTCTGTCGATACCCTCAGGAATATTATCGCTTTCATCCTTTTTCTCCTCACATAAACTAATATTGAGAATGTAATTCAAAGATTTCTGAATCGCACTTTCTTTAATCTTCTCATCACCCACGGCTTCAACAATTACTTTATATTTTTCTTTCCTCTTTTCCACCATATCACCCCAAAATATCATTGCTAAATTATATGAGACGTTTTTAAAAAGTTTGACTTTTTAGCAAAACAAAAAACAAGAAAAATAAACCTACTCCAAGAGGATAAATTAGGCCACTCCTTGTGTTAAATATTTTGGTTTTATATTGGTTTTAGTTTTCGACTAAATTGGTAAGATTTAGCCTTGGTTTACTTATATTTTACTACACTTGTCCAATAATTCAATGAAATTTATAAGTTTTTTCTTATTTTGTATAAAAAAGACTGAAAGTTCCATTATGAAATATTCAGTCTTTTAAATGATCACTAAACAAATAAGTCCAAAAAAGAGTAAAAGCGTCGGCCAGGACGCTGCTACTAAAAACTAAATTCACCATTTATCTATTTGCTATAATTAGCACGGAGAATATTTATATCATATCATAAATATTCATTAAATAAACACAAGCAAGATTTAAATTGTACAAAGAGATTAGTAATCCATTCTGTGATTATCATAAAGCTATAACAAAATTGATTTTACCATAATAGTATTTAGTACAACCGATACCTCCACTATAGAAGTATCGGTATATCCATTTCAGGATAATTCAGATACTGTATTTCAATATTAATATACCTGAAATGAAGTGGGAAAAGAAAGAATGACGATTTCGCCGATCGTCATTCCCATGATAACTAATATCACCGTACCTAATTCGGAGGTACACAAATATTATATCATAATCAGCTGTTTAGCTAGAACAAGTTTTTGTACATTCTAATGCTGAAATTCCCACTTTGGGAATTTCAAGGCAAATGCCGTATTCTGATTATCATGGTACGGGTAAAATCAGCTTATGCAAAAGTGGTAAAACTGTATAAGTAAATTAAATTACAAAAAGAGAAACAGCGTCTGCCAGGACGCTGCCACTAAAGACTAAATCACCGTTTTCATAAGCACCCGTTCTCACGAGCTCATTTATATTATAACATAAAAACTAGATTATTAAACTCAAACAAATGCATCACTTCCAGAAGCTTGAAAGTTCCACAGTGGAACTTTCAGCTAGCATAACCGTACCTATCTACGACGTATACGGTTAGAAATATGTTTTTACCACAGTGGTATTTTCGGCCGATACCTCTACTATGGAGGTATCGGTATATATGTAATAACTAGTCCTTAAATAAGTATATGAAATGATTGAATTTTCAAGAGTTTTATCCGTTTCTGGATTATTCGGAAATGGTATTAACAGACACCTTATAATATAAAAAAGAAGTAAGCGCAAAATCTTAATACGCATTGCAAAATTATAGCCCTGAGCACTACGGCCCAGGGCTTACTTTTATTCATTTTTAACATAACACCATTCTGGCAGTTTTCCACTCCATGGGAGGAATGATGATATTGTTGTAGCCGTCAATTCTTTT
>MGOS01000020.1:11957-28237 GCA_001797185.1 Clostridiales bacterium GWB2_37_7 | reverse complement strand
TTTTTATATTTTGTGAATAGCTAATAAAAAGTGTAGCAGTAATAAATGCTGAAAATAAAAAAGGCAAAAAAAACGCAAATCCTGCAAAGTTTAATACAGAAGCTGCCTTTAAGTATAAACCGGCGACTTTAATACTGAAAGGAATGTCACTTATACCAATCTGATAGGATGAAAAAAAAGGCATAATATTCAGCCACTGAAATGCAAAAAAAACTTGAATTGACACTATTGAAACATGCAGAATACTGTTGGTAATTCCAAAAAGCTTTTTGAAAATAAATAAAGCTATGCTCAGTGCCAGTGTTGTTGACACAGGCTCCCATGGCAAGTCAAAAATTAAAGAATTTCCTACATGAAGAAAAATAATTACCAATAAAAAAATAATAGAAACCTTAAATTTACTAAACGCAAATTTAAACCCCGAATAGTATATGACAAGTATTGCTCCCATGAATAATGAGGTGCTTTGGATTGAAAACAAAAAGCTCATAGAAGCAGCAGCAAGTATTAGATGCCCACTGTCTCCAACATTAATGGCCTCTCTAATTTTATAGATAATATTAAACCATGCTGTCTGAAAAATATAGGGAAACACAAAGCCAAGCCCGATTAACAGAATGCCGCCCAGCATAAAGAATTTATATTGCTTAACTTCATTTCTCACCATAGAATGACCCCTTTTAAAACATAAAAAAATAAATATAAATTTAACGGAATGCAGAAGCAAAGGGCTCTGATAAATCACTTACACCGTTTATAAGCGTTAAGGGTATTTTGTTATTTCTTGCCAATTCTGACAAAAAACCGTCGCTATTCGCTTCCTTAGTTCCTATTAGGTAATCCGTATCAAGACTAACAAGCCTTAACAGCCCCTCGGCTTGTTTTCCACGCTGTTGCTTACCACCAATAAATATTGTAATAACAGACAGGTTTTCTTGTCTAGCTTTAGTTAGAAGCTCTGAAATGCGTCTCTTCTCATTCTCATAGCTTGTCCCATGAAGCTTCTCACCAAGTTCGCTATAGCCAACTACAAATACAATGGTACTTACAGCATCTAAATCCGATTCCTCTGCTTGGGGCATAAAATAATTATGTATCATTAATTTATTTGCTATGTCATTAATGATATATACATCTGTGTTCTGTCCGGCTGAAGTTATCAATACATATTCCTTTGCTATTGGCTTGGGAAGACTGGGAAGCAAAAGAATGTTCGTTTCTTTTTTCTTTACGAAGCTTGTATCATTTATTATTAGCAATATGAAAATAGCAATCAGTATCGCTGCTTTAATTGGTTTAACTTTCATATTCTTTTTCTCCTGTATATCACCGTTCGAGCTCTAATTCTATATCAACTTTTTCCAGGGATTCTACACCTGTAATGTAGGGTGAATAGCCCGTAACTGACAATCGTGCAGCAAGTATCGGCATTGTGTGCACAAGGGGAACCGAGGGCATATCATAATTAACAATTTCCAAAAGTCTTCTATAAAGATTTTTTCTAAATACCATATCAGTGGTTTCCCTAGCTTGTTTAAGTAAAATATCTACTTCTTTATTTTTATAGAAGGAATAATTACCTGCATATCCTTGTTCTGCATTGTTTGAAGCCAGAAGCGTATTTAAAAAATTATCAGGATCTATATTATCTCCGGTCCAACCGATAAGTGCTAACTCATGTTCCCCGTTTTTTATCCTGTTTAAATATTCATCCCAGCTATAAGTAATAATTGCAGCTTCAATATTTACATCCTTTAGGCTTTCCTTTATGTATTCAGCTGTCTGTAATGGCTTAGGAAAATAATCTCTTGAGCTTGTCATAACCCAAAGTGTTGTTTTGAAGCCCTGAGGGTATCCTGCCCTTGCCAGAAGCTGCCTGGCTTTTTCCGGATTATATTCACTATCCTCTATGCTTTCATTATATCCTGAGAGCAGAGGAGGAATAAGTGTTTTGGCGGGTCTTGCAAGATTTGCAAAGACCTCCTTAATCATTTTTTCTTTATCAACTGCAAGACTAATAGCAATTCTGACATCACTTTTATCAAAAGGCGGTTTTTCATTATTTACTGCTATATACCCTACATTATAAAAAGGTCTTAATAATAATTGCAGATTCTGATCATTCTCTATAGAAGCAACATCATCAGGACCTAAGTTATCTGCTATTTGTATAAAGCCCTGCTTCAGCTGCTCCAGCCTATCCTGACCTGAAGGAATAACCTTAAACTCGACTTCATCTACCTTTGCAGGCATGTCCCAATATTTTTCATTTCGAACAAGTATAATGTTTTGATTGGGCTCCCAGCTTTTAAATACAAATGGACCTGTTCCAACCGGATTTTTGTATGCTTCTCTACCATATTTTTTGATTGCTTCAGGACTTCCGATACCAAAAACAGGCATTGCCAAAGAGCTTAAAAAAGGAGCATAGGGTTTGCTTAGTCTAAATTCTATACTATAATCAGATAATGCTGTTACGCTCTTTACAAACCCGGGAAAGCCGCCAAATACATAATTCCAGTAATTAAACTGTTCATTATGATATGGATTGTCTTTATCCATCCACCTATTAAAATTAAACTCTACAGCCTGAGCATTGAAAGCTGTTCCATCATGAAACCTTACACCCTGGCGGAGGCGAAACACCCAAACAAGCCCATCCTCACTTGACTTCCAGCTTGTAGCTAAGCCTGGTACTATTTCTTTGCCGTCCTTTTCATATTTAACAAGTGTTTCAAATATATTTACAGTAACCTTGACCGAATCCATATCTGTGGTATTCCCAGGGTCTAGGCTAATAGAATCACTAGCGCGACCAATAACAAGTCTTTTCATTATATCTGAATGTCGGAAGGAGCTGACAAAATTTTTATATTTAATGCTTAACTCACTGCTAAAGCTTGCTGCAACAGCAAATAGAACTATAAATATAAAAATTATAGCGAAAACTTTATATGATTTTTTCACCCTACTCCCCCCCAGTATTTGTTTCCAACACCATTATTGCATAATTTAGAATATATATTTAATTGTAGCTGATATTGCTAAAAATATCAAAATATTTAGGTAGCTTACTAAATATTTTAATATTCATAAGCATTATTTCATCAATTAGATTATAAATCGAATCTAATCGCGATTACAGCCACTTAATATTACACAGTCGGCACTAAACAATAGAAAACTCCTTTCTGGCTTATATAAGCTTTGCCAGAAAAGAGTTTTCATTTCATTTGCATATAAAATTATTCATTGTTTCTTTTTTAAATAAATGTTTATAACAAGATTTTACTGAAAGGTTTTTTGTGTTTTTTGCAAAAAACCTACCCGAGCGTTTCAACGAGGCAGGGGATATATGCCCACCACCTCTTGCAGAAATCGAAACCCGCCACTTATAGAAGTGGGGGACATCTTTTGCCTCGTTATATTACTTATTTATCTTTTCTCTTATTTCTTTTTGAATATTGCTAATAAACTCTTCCAGACCCATGGAGCCTCTGTCTCCTTCTTTTCTGTCTCTGACTGCGACTGCTCCGCTTTCTACTTCCTTATCGCCTACTACCAGCATGTAAGGCACCTTTTGCATTTGTGCTTCTCTTATCTTATAGCCTATCTTTTCATTTCTATTGTCAAGCTCAACTCTGATATCAAGTTCCTCTAACTTCTTTGCAACTTGAACTGCATAGTCGTTTTGTCTTTCTGATATTGGCATAACCTTTACTTGTACTGGTGCCAACCATATTGGGAAAGCTCCGGCAAAGTGCTCAGTCAAAATTGCTATAAATCTCTCAATACTTCCAAATATAACTCTGTGTATCATTGCCGGTCTGTGCTTCTCACCGTCTGCTCCTACATATGTGAGGTCAAAACGTTCAGGCATCTGCATATCCAATTGGATTGTTCCACACTGCCAAGTGCGTCCGATGCTGTCTCTTAGATGGAAATCTATCTTAGGTCCGTAGAATGCGCCGTCCCCTTCATTTATCTTATAAGGCTTACCCAGTGTATCCAAAGCATCTCTGAGTGCATCAGTAGCCATATCCCATGACTCTATTGTGCCGATGAATTTCTCTGGTCTAGTTGAAAGCTCCATATGATATTCAAAACCGAACAAACTGTAGAAAGAATCTATCATCTTAGCAACGCCTATGATTTCATCTTTTATCTGTGAAGGCATCATGAATATATGTGCATCATCTTGAGTAAAGCACCTAACTCTCATTAGTCCATGGAGTGCGCCTGCCAACTCATGTCTGTGAACCAGTCCCAGTTCTCCCATTCTCAATGGCAAGTCTCTATAGCTGTGCATTTCCCTCGCGTACATCAACATTCCGCCGGGGCAGTTCATCGGTTTCAAAGCATAATCGCCCTCATCAATCTCTGTAGTATACATGTTTTCCTTGTATTTTTCCCAGTGTCCTGATCTATGCCATAGTTCCTCATCCAATATTATCGGTGTCTTTATTTCTTGGTACTTGTTTTTTCTATGCTCTTTTCTCCAGAAATCCTCAAGAATATTTCTTAAAATCATTCCCTTGGGATGGAAGAATGGGAAACCAGGTCCTTCTTCATGCAAACTGAATAAATCAAGCTCCTTGCCTAACTTCCTATGGTCTCTCTTCTTTGCTTCCTCCAGCATCAGCAGATATTCATCCAACTGACTCTTTTTTGCAAAAGCAGTACCGTATATTCTCTGCAGCATTTTATTCTTTTCGCTGCCTCTCCAATAAGCTCCAGCTACATTTAAAAGCTTTATTGCCTTTAATCTGCCTGTAGAAGGAGCGTGAGGACCGGCACATAGATCAACAAATTCACCTTGTTTGTAGAAGGAAATGATCTCATCTTCTCCAAGGTCATTTATAAGCTCAACCTTATAGCTTTCGCCTAGCTTTTCCATTAGCTCCAAAGCATCCTTGCGCGGAAGCTCAAATCGTTCCAGTTTAAGATCTTCCTTAACTATTTTCTCCATTTCCTTTTCAATAGCAGACAAATCCTCCTCAGTAAAGGGTTTATCTGAATCAAAGTCATAATAGAAGCCATTATCAATAGCAGGACCTATCGCCAGCTTGACATTTGGATACAATCTTTTTACAGCCTGTGCCAATATATGAGATCCTGTATGTCTCATAGCCCATTTGCCCTCTGCATCGTCAAAAGTCAATATCTCCAAGCTGCAGTCCTCATTCAACTGATGGAATAGGTCTACTGTTTTACCATTAACCCTAGCTGCCATTGCTGCCTTTAATAGTCCGCTTCCTATAGAAGCAACTACTTGTTCTACTGAAATTCCTTTTTCATACTCTTTAACAGAGCCATCTTTTAAAGTAATTTTAATCATATTATTTTCCTCCTTTTTATTATAACAAGATTTTACTGAAAGATTTTTTGCTCTTTTTGCAAAAAATCTACCCGAGCGTTTCAACGAGGCAGGGAATATATCCCACCGCCTATTGCCGAAATGAGAACCTACCACTTATAGAGGTGGCTGACATCTTTTCGCCTCGTTATATTAGACAAAAACAAAAACTCCCGTCCCTATAAAAGGGGCGAGAGTCTATTCGCGGTTCCACCCTAGTTTGATCTCATGGATTATAACGTAATCACCGTATGGGCTTACTGTTGTTTCAGCCTAAAGCTACAAGGTGGTTTTCAAGCACATTTACTTGGAAATGCTTTCAGCCGGTGACATTTCCTCTCTGTTAGCAATTATTGCTTTACTCGTCCTTATCATTGCTTTTATCTATATGTTTTTACAAAACATTTTCTATAATTTATATATTGTGAAAAAACCATTTTTGATATACAAAAGCAGATGATTCTACTGATTTTGTATAGATAATCATTTTCACAATATATCTATATGTTAAAACAAATTTTATACCACATTATTTTTTATGTCAATAGTTATTTATGTAGCAAATATTTAGATAACCATTACCAGTATCCCCTGGAAAAATCCAATCACTGCGCCCAGCACTCCACCTAGGATTTCGATGTGTTTTAACTCTCTAGAAGAAAGTTGAATAATCATATCTTCAATCTTCTCCAGTTCAAACTCATCTATCTTATCTGCAACCATCTGACCAACTTTAACCTTTTCAATGGCTTTGTTGGTTAAATCGTCTATTGTTCTATCTAATATTCCGGCAGCCTCTAAATCGATCTGCTCCCCTATATACTCAAGAAGTTTTTGTTTGATTGAAGAAGGAATCAAGGATGGTATCTTTAGATCCAAAGTCTTAAGAACTCTTCTTCTTATGCAGTCCAGTACCTCTGTCTTGTTTTCTTCAGTAACCAGCTGTTCTATAATGTCATTTACTTTAATCAGTTCATTTTCAACAGCTTCGCCTATGCTTTTGGCTATTTCATTTCTTCTTCTGGGTATCAGTCCTTGAATTTTAAAACTCGTTAGAGGTATTTTAATTGGATTTATTGGACGAAAGAGCATTTTAATTGCTAATACGTTAGTTATCCAACCTATAATGCCTCCAACTATTATTAGAATTAACATTTGTAACATTATTGTTTCACCAGCTTGCTTTTGTATTCATAATCATTATATCACAAAATCAAGCTAAAGCCTATAATTGTTTGACTCCACATTTGCATTGCTGCTGCACATTTCGCAGCCTGGACAGATACTTATTCTATCACTGAAAACGTTTGTTATCGTTCTTACAAGCTCCTTATTGTTAAAACTATTTAAATTATGAAGATAAATTTTTCTTGGTGAAATTGTAATCAAGGTACTTATTAGCAAATCATCGTAGTTGATGTCCCTTTCTGAAATATCCAACCTAATTTCTTCATAAAATTCAGCATTTACTTTGTTTTTATTGCCATCCATCAACAAATACTTACCGTCAGCTATAGGCGTCAAATGCAGTACATCAAGCTTGCATTCTTGAATCTCCACAAAGTACTTAAGAAGCTTTATAAACTCATTGTATTCTCTTTCCGTGATAAACATCTCAATAGCTCTTTCTACTGTTTCACTTAACTCTTTGATATAACTGTGAAGTCTAAAATTTACAATGCCATCAATTATTATCGTGTCATTGTTTGTGAGGTATTCAAGAATATCTCTCATTACTTTATTTTTTCTGGTTAATTTATAAAAGCCTCCCGGCAGCATTCCCTTATCCTCTTGCAAAAGCTTTACAGCATTTTTACAAATCGCTTCTCTTTCCTTCTCATTTAAATAGAAATAATTGTCCTTCAGTATCTTTTTTATAAGCTTTGTTTCCCAATTGTTAAGAATGGATTCCGTTATAATTCTGGAAAGACAGAATTTAAACTCATCAAAGTTTTTCTTTTCAGTAAGTCTATTCAGCAAATTATCCTTAAAGCCGCATTTTATAAATATATTGTTATTAACATAGTAATGCTCGCAGGTGAGATCAAATCCTTCTTGCTTCAAAACATCCAATTGATTATATATGAAATCTTTTACATTATCTGCATAATTTATAGCACCGATTGTAACAAGAAACATTTCTTCAACTCCTTTCATATATGTAGTATTTACCCAATAGCGACTTGTATTCAGAGTTCAAAATGCGTCTGTACACTTGCAAATCAATAGGTTAACGGTATTATTGAACCAATATCAAATATTTGCTTTCTGCTTAGTATTTTTACTTCAATTCCCTTACCTTTTAAATAATCATATATCTTGTAATTATCCTGAATATTATCTAAATTGCCTGTAAAAGCCATGGTATTTTTAGACAGCAATCCACCGGAACCACCGATGAATCCATAATCTAATCCGCTAAGTATTATGCCGCCCGGTTTTATAAGCAAACAATCTACTCCATATTTCATTGCTGTCATTGCAAGTTTGTAATCTGATGTAATGATAGAATGTTCATCCACTATACAGGTTGAACATTTTGTGTAGCCTTGGTTAACATGTATTAGATTAATCTTATTTTTTTCAAATTCACGTAATATTGTTTGATCGGTGTACTTTGTGTTGTGAAAAGCAATAGAACCCACCCTTAATACATTATATGCAACGTTTTCCGGATAGTTTCTATTCAGCCAAGTCTCACCTTTTGTCAATGCAAATCCTTTTTTTGCCAAAACAGGCTCAAGCTTGTCAAAAACATTTGGTGCCACTACTAAGTTATTATCTCCAACATGGTGAACAACTATATCAGGATGACCCTTGATCGCTTCATAAAATTCTTCACAGGGTACTGTTTTTATTACTTCAATACCCATATCAACAAGCGTAGCTTCAGCCTCTGCCCCAATTCTATAATCTACCAATGCTGTTTTTATTTTATTTATAGGTAAATTTGGTGTATGTACAAAATTCATATCGTTCATTCCTTTAATAGTTTTACAAAAAACAAAAAACTTATTGTTTCCAATAAGCTAAGCTTTAAATATAATTTTGGAGGCGACACCCGGATTTGAACCGGGGCATGGAGGATTTGCAGTCCGCTGCCTTACCACTTGGCCATGTCGCCTTATTTTGGAGCGGAAGACGAGATTCGAACTCGCGACTTTCACCTTGGCAAGGTGACACTCTACCACTGAGTTACATCCGCATGTATGGTGCCTTGGGGCGGAATCGAACCACCGACACGAGGATTTTCAGTCCTCTGCTCTACCGACTGAGCTACCAAGGCAAATTAAACTGATAAATTTAAATGGCGACCCGGAAGGGGCTCGAACCCTCGACCTCCAGCGTGACAGGCTGGCATTCTAACCAACTGAACTACCGGGCCAAAATAATAACCTATTGAATTTATGGTGGGAACAACAGGGATCGAACCTGTGACCCCCTGCTTGTAAGGCAGGTGCTCTCCCAGCTGAGCTATGCTCCCAAAACGTCAGTCATCAATAACGACAATATTTAGTATAACTAAATTACCTGCAAAAGTCAATGACATCTTTTATCATTAAACTCAATTATGATACTACTTTATTTATTTTTCTTATTATAGCTTTTTAATCCTACCTACTTTAATTCTGCTTTTATAACAAGATTTATTGAAAGTTTTTTGCACTTGTTGCAAAAAACTACCCAAGGCGTTTCAACGAGGCAGGTGGATATATGTCCACCTCCTGTTGCTAAAATTTGAACTCGCCACTTATAGAAGTGGGGAACATATTTTTGCCTCGTTATATTATGCAGAGTGTTACCAAGACGTGAATTTACTGTTATTATTTCCAATTCTATACACCCTATGCATTGTCTTTATTTTTTGGCATGCTCCAGCAATGTGATAAGATCATGTTTGTTAAAATGATACTTATTGCTGCAGAAATGACAGGAGATTTCTGCTTTCTCATCCTGCTCAATAATATCTACAAGCTCAGCCTCACCTAAACTTATAAGAGCTCTTTCGATTCTATCTCTGCTGCAGTTGCATACATAGCCAATTTCTTTCTTTTCAAACACACTAAAAGCAATTCCGTTCAGTACTTCTCCAATAACTTCCTCTGTGCTTAGTCCTGCACTCACCATATCGCTGATAGGTCTTAAATAAGCCAGATTATGTTCTAATAGATCTATTGTTTCTTCTAAGGCTTCCGGCATAACCTGTATGATAAATCCGCCTGCTGCACTTACATGGCCATCTGGCTCTACCAATACGCCAAGGCCCACAGAGGTTGGAGTTTGCTCAGAATTCGCAAAATAAACTGTAAAGTCATCTCCAATTTCCCCACTTACGATAGGAATTTGACCTACGTAAGGCTCCTTCATCCCTAAATCTTTAATAACCGTCAAATTGCCATCATAACCAACAGCAGATCCTACATCCAACTTGCCACTAGCCTTAAAGGTAGTTTCTACATGTGGATTGTGAATATAACCTCTTACATTTCCAGTATTATCTGATACCGCTACGACAGCACCTGCAGGTCCCTTTCCATTTATCTGTAGAGTAAGTATGTCATGATCTGCTTTTAGCATAGTACCCATCATACTGCCTACAGTCAACATCCTACCTAATGCTGCCGCGGCTACAGGATAACAGTCGTGTATCCGTCTCGCCTCCTCTACCAAATTTGTCGTGCTGCACGCAAAAAAACGAACTGCGCCATCTTCACTGGCACCTCTTATTAAATAATCTTTCATTTACTTTCTCCTACAAAATGTATTGTTACAGCTTTTGAGCTGTAACAAAAATTCTTTCACTTCTATTATGTGGTTTTTTCATCTTCAGATTATCATAAGTCCTAATATTTTTGAAGCCTGCTTCAGCAAGCAATCTTATAAGCTGCTCCTCTGTATAGGCTCTCTGAATATGAAATTCCTCTAAGCGCTTATATAAACCCCGCTGTGGTATGAAGAAGTTCAGGCGCATTTCAAGCAGTTCATCCTCTTCAAAAAAGTTATTTTCCCATATATAACAAAAATCATTTTTTTCTTGGAATAAGATATTGTTGCCCAAAATTCTACGAAGCTTATAACTGCTGCTTATATCAAAAATAAATACGCCATCTGTGTTTAATAGATGATGTACAGTACTAAAATATTTATATAATTCATCTTCTTCTATTATATAATTTACCCCATCACACATACATAATACTGCATCAAAGCTCATATTTAATGTAAGCTCAGTCATATTTTGCTTGATGAATTTAATATTTAATTTTTTGCTTCTGGCTTTGTTTTCAGCAATGGTCAGCATTTCCTCCGAAATGTCAACTCCCAAGAGATTATACCCCTTTAATGCCATAGGAATAGTAATATTCCCTGTGCCACAAGCTGTTTCTAATATATTGTGTGGCTGACTGCCATAAATTTGAAATATTTCCTCTATAAAGCTGCACCAAACGTTATAGTCAATATCATCCATAAGCATATCATAGTATTCAGCCAAATGATAATAGCTCTCCATTCTTTCCTCCATCAGCTGCACTTAGCATTCATTTAGTGTGAAACATATAAATTATAACAAAACTAAAAAGGACATACAAATGTATTTATTACTTAGAAACAAATAAAAATAAGCGACGAATTTCGTCGCTACGCCTTTTTCTCTAGCTTTATATTGTTTATTTGATCAATAATAGCTTTTTTTCTTCTGGTGATTATGCCGCCAATTCTCCCTGTTTCCTCAGCAGTAAGACCGCCCCAACCCACATGACTTAACTTCTCTCCTAAGCCTAGCTCATTGGCAATTTCATACTTCATGATGTCTTCAGGCTTAAGCTCTTTTTTCTTTTTAGACTTCTCATTATTGCTCTTCATAATATCACTCCTTCCTAGATATTATGATGCACAGTTTTTCACTTTATACTATAATTAGTTTAAAATCCTATACGGATCTGTTTCTACATTCTATATATATACATTGATTTTTTCTTTTTTCTTTTAAAGCGAAGCCTACTCAATATGATGCCTACAAGCAAACCCGCTCCAAATATAATGGCAGGCGCGTACTTATATGCCAGAGCTAGGTTGTACCATTGCTCTATTTTAAATTTTGGCTGCTCTGCTTTTTCTTCCACCTGCTGAATTTCATTAAATAGATTATCCTTATTTATCTGAACTGCTCCAAAAACACTGCTGTTTTCTACCCAGTTTTTTAGAATGCGCGCACTTTCAGAAGTATCCTCTTCCAATTCTTTATATAAGTTAAATAGCTTCTCTTGATTCTGCTGCTCCAAATATATGGACATTCTATCCATAATAATCTTATTTTTCAATTCTAAGGGGTACAGTTTGCTATAGTCTATGCCCTCAATAATTGATAAGTATTTATCGTTGTTCTGAAGGCGTCTTAAGCTTTCTGCTTTTATAAATTGTATTAATTCCACACTAATTTCTGAATCATTAGGATTTTTAATATATTCGTCACTTAGACTGGATGCTTTGTTATAGTTCTTGCTGTTAAAGGCCAAGGCTATTTGCCTAGGCATATACATCGCACTTGACTGCAATCGGTCCATGACTGCTTTTGTTACATTCATATATTTTATAGACACAGTATCAATATTGTCTGCTTTTAATACTATGTCGCCTTTTATTCCAATTTGGTTAGGCTCAATGCCTTGTAAAGCTAAAATATTATAAGGCTGAAAATCCATCATACTAATATATAATGAAGATTTCTCTGCTTGATTGGAAAAACCTAGCTTTCGGTCATTAAAATATGTAAATATATAACTGCTCTGATCTTCCTGAAGCTGCACTGCTTCAAGCTTTACATTCAAGAGCTTTGTTTCGCCAGGGTTTAAAGTCAAATTGATTACATACCAAAAATCCTCTTTTGGCGTCCTATCGTCTATATTAAATTCATTTTGCAGACTGCCATAGCTTCTCTTTTTCCACTTTAACGTACTGTTTTTTTCCATAAAAGTGATTTTCTCAATACCCTGAGAAGGCATGCCCAAGGACGCATAAGCAATCTTATTGGAATAATTTCTAATTAAAACCTCACCATTATAACCAAGCTTGTCATTTTGAAGCTCAACACTTACATCTTCGTTTATCAAGGTTATCGTGGAGCCACTAATATTAAATAATCCGTAGCCCTTCCAGCCATCCTCAGAGACAGAATATACGGCTGTCGTAAATATAAAAGTTAAAGTTAAGACTAAGACTAATATCAATTTTATTTTACCAAGCTGCATACTTGTCCCCCCTTGAATTATAAGCTGCACGGAGTGCAATTTAATTAGAGTTTAACATAGCATGAATATTTTGACAACATTGGATTTTGGAATTTTTATCTAAAACTAGCTTCCGTTATACAGCTAGTTTGTTGCCCCACTTACCACAGCGATCACCAAAGCAACCTATGACAGATTCATTTTCTTGTATTTTAACTACCTCACAACCATTTGAGCAGCCTTCACATTCAAAACTGGTCGATAAAAATATGCTTTCTGCCAAATCAAAGCCCTTAAAGCTTGTTCTTCCTGCTTTTTCAACCTTTTCCTTAGCGATTATAGCCGCACCGATGGCTCCCATCATGTTATAGTGCTCAGGTATAGCAACTTTGATGCCCAAAGCCTCTTCAAAGGCTGATTTCATTCCCTTATTTGCTGCTACTCCACCTTGAAAGAACACCTTATCTTGTATTTCCTTACCTTTCGCTACATTGTTAAGATAGTTTCTGACAAGGGCTTCACATAAGCCTCTTATGATTTCGCCTTCATTATAGCCCAGCTGTTGCTTATGTATCATATCTGATTCAGCAAAAACCGCACATCTGCCTGCTATTCTAACAGAAGTATTCGCCTTAAGTGCATATTCTCCGAAGTCTTCTATGGGAATTTCCAGTCGTTCTGCCTGCCTATCCAAAAAAGAACCTGTTCCAGCTGCACATACTGTATTCATAGCAAAATCAGTCACAATTCTATTCTTAAGAACTATGATTTTAGAATCCTGACCCCCTATTTCAATAATCGTTCTTACTTCACTATCTGTATCTAGGGCTGCAACTGCATGAGCTGTGATCTCATTTTTTACTGCATCAGCACCGATAAGAGTAGAAGCAATTTGTCTTCCGCTGCCAGTAGTGCCAGCTGCTTTGATTTCTGATTTATCATATTTATTTTTAAGTACTCGAAAGCCCTCCTGTATGGCAGCAATTGGCTTCCCTTTGGTTCGCAGGTACAGCTTTTCAATTACCTGCTTATCCTCGTTTAACAACACCAAGTCTGTACTAACAGAGCCAACATCAACACCTAGATAATACATGATTTTTTCTCCTTTCTAATAGATCAACAAAAGCTTCTATTCTTGTAACATAACCTGCCTCCCCCGTCATTTCATCTACAACGAGAGTCAGAATTGGAAAATCCTTATCCTTAGAGATCTTAGGAAGTATTGCCTTTGATACAATTTCTGGCATACAGCCCATGGGAAATATCTGAATTGCTCCATCAAACCCCTCCTCATGAGCCAGGACTGCTTCACCGATGCATTCTCTCGCATGCCCTCCAATCATATAGGGTAGATATTCCTTGGCTTTTCTCTTAATCTCCAATTGATTCATATTCGTTGGAGACAAAACAAGGTTTTTCACCCACCAGCTTGGTGTAAGTGTTCTTTTGGTAGAGATGCCATAGTCCATCAGCTTATCTTCTATGTACAAGTTAGAAAAGGGTTCAATCACGGTGTAAATTTCCCCTATTATTGAAATTTTAATCGGTTCTTTACTATGATCCAGCTTTACAACATTCAGTTTGTCTATATATTTCTTTAAATGTTCAATCATGGTCTTTCCATTGTTACAATCCATGGCTTTATTTTTACACTCATTTAATAGCTTCTTACATTCGCCTTTATTTGCCTCAAAGCCTGCCAAATATCTTGCCTTGGCTTCTACTTCATCAATTAGATTTACGACCTTAACTGCAGTAAGAACTGCCTTAAGCTTATCCATTCTATTGCACATACTGCCGGTAGATACTTTGCCTAACCTGGTCACAAGTTCTTTTAAGCCGATATCTCCAGGACTGTCAATTACAATAAAATCCAGATTATATCCAAGCCTATTCAGCAAATTCATCTGTAATTCACAATACTCTCCAAACCTGCAAGGACCACAGCTGCCTGTAATTATTACAGTATCAGCTCCATTTTCAATAGCATGAATATAATTGCCGATCATGATCTTAAATGGAAGGCACATCTCCTCCGGAGAATGTAATGATCCGAGCTCTAGGGATGCTTTGCTAGTCTGTGGAGGTATTACGTATTCGACTCCTAAATCATCAAAAAGAGTCTTTGCTGCAATATACACATTACCCATGTGTGGAAAGGTAATTTTCAACCTAACAACTCCTCCTTTCAAGCATATCTACAAATGCCTCTATTCTTGTGTCTATTCCTGCCTCACCGGTATGCTCATCAATTTTTAATATCAAAAAAGGAAAATCTCCAATGTTATGCTTTATTAACTCAATGACAACTGAATCTATTCCGCAGGCAAAGGAGGAAATATATATTATTCCATTTGCAATCCCGTTGTTTGCGATATGAGATGTAAACCCATAGTTGTTTGTAGCAAAGCTCCAAAAGGGTCTTTTGTATAATTTGCTTGCTTCTTTGATTTTTATATCCTCATCTATATGCTCCTCTGTGATTACACCCACTCCAAGTTTCTTAAGCTTTTTCACAAGGTTCATATTTAAATAGTTGTCATAGATATTATACGGATGACCTGCTAATGCCACCCTCAAGTCGCTTCCCTTGTCATCAAAGCCTGTTTTATGCTTACTTTGATGCTCCATTGCCGCCTCAAAAGCTTTTTGCAGCCTTGCTTTATTATGGGTTATTTCTTGTCCTGTGATTTTTGCCCAGTCAAATAGCTTTTCTTTACTGGTAGCATAAAAAGGAGTCATGGTTGCTTTAGGCATATCGGGGATACTATTTACGACCATTTCAGGCAGCCCACAAAACTTCGGGCATATAAACTCTCTTTGTCGCTGCTGCATGATTCTCGGTATTAAGAGCAAATCGCATTTATCCTTGATAGCTGAGACATGCCCATGAAATACTTTTACAGGTAAGCATGCTTCATCTACACAGTACTTAACACCTTTATCTAATATATCTTTGTTTGTATCAGGAGATACAATTAGCTCTGCTCCTAATTCCTCAAAAAATGTTTGAAAAAACGGTTGATATTCATAATATAAAAGTCCCTTAGGAATTCCTACCTTCATAAAAACCTCCTTATACAGTTTCGTCACATTAATGTATTCTTGCCCACTCTCACAAAACTATTCCAAAAAGAGAAAAAATCCTCTACAAGAAGTAGCGGATTGAGGTTGCTGATAAAAAGTACGAAAAATAAAAGCATTGTATACAGCGCAAAAATATACAGATTATCTTTTGTTATGCGGGCAGACACGCTGGTCTGTCCCAACATATTATCGGCTAAACAAGAAATAGGGGATGACCTGAGTGTCATCCCACTATGAATTCCTATTCAAATTGCTTCCTGATATTCTCAAAAATTTGTATACCTGTTAATAAGATATCTTCATTAAAATTGAACTTGTTGCTGTGCAATGGATTGATATAACCCATTGCCACATTGCGGCTTCCCAGCATAAAGAATAATCCTGGAACTCTTCTTTGAAAATAAGAAAAATCCTCAGAAATAGTCATAGGTTTAATAATCTCTAAGTTTTCTTCTCCGATAGCTGCCTTGAATAATTCGAACATTTCTGCATCATTGGTAACAGCAGGATACATATCTCTAATTTCCAACTCAGCTGTACACTCAAAGCTCTCTGGTAAATGCTTGACCGTTTTGATTAATCGATTCCGTACTGCAGTATAAGTCTCT
>MGOS01000020.1:240-11946 GCA_001797185.1 Clostridiales bacterium GWB2_37_7 | reverse complement strand
CTTTCACCGCTTTCAAATCTTCCAATAGTCAAAACAGCTGCCTCCAGTGGGTCAACATTTCTGCTTACGACAGTATTAAGAGCTGTCACAGTAGATGCGGCAGCAAGTAAAGCATCACTGCCCTTGTGGGGCATAGCACCATGGGCGCTTTTGCCTTTAATTTGTATATCAAACTCTCCTGTTTGCGCCATCATAGCTCCTGGTCTGCATGCAGCTAATCCTTCTTCTACCTCTGGATAAATATGTAATCCAAAAATATTACTTACTTTGTATTTTTCCAAAATACCTGCATTTACTATGGCTTCTGCTCCACCCGGTCCTTCCTCAGCAGGTTGAAATATAAATAACAAATTGTTTTTAATAGAATTACGATGCTGTGCCGCATAATTTGCGAAGCCCAACAGTATAGCCGTATGACCATCATGACCGCAGGCATGCATATAGCCTGGCTTTGTTGAACAATATTCCACACCTGTTTGCTCATCAACTGATAGCGCATCAATATCTGCACGATATGCTATTGTTCTTTTTCCTATGCTGCCTTCTAAATAAGCAATTGCTCCTGTACCGGATACTCCTCGCTCTACCGTCAACCCTAGTTTCGCCAGATACCCCAAAATATAATCAGTCGTCTCATTTTCTTGAAGTCCTGATTCAGGAATTTGGTGAAGAGCTCTTCTAACATCTACAATATGCTTCTTTAAATTCAAAATATCATTCTCTATCTTTATCACAATTCCACCTCGTTCTATATTAAAATCATATCTGCCTATAGCTTGATTTAAATTATATATTCTGATTTTATAACACAATATTCTTTTTATCAAATAATATTGAATATTAATATTGTCATAGCTATAAAATTGTATTAAAATAAATAAAACTTATTAAATATACATATATTTTTTTACATGCAACTATTTTTTTTGTTTATTTCATGTACTTTTTAATAAATGGTATAATAAAATAGTCTATAAAGTAAGTTTTTTTGCATAATAAGAATAATGAATTAATGTATAAGGAGGTAACGTAAAATGAAAAAAGTAAATGTTGCTGTAGTAGGTGCTACAGGTATGGTAGGAAACACTTTCCTAAAAGTATTGGAAGAAAGGAAATTTCCTATAGATAAATTCTATGTATTTGCATCGTCCAAATCAGCAGGAAATGAAATTGAGTTCAATGGCAATAAATACGTAGTAGAAGAGCTGACAGAGCAATCTTTTGACAGAGATATAGATATCGCTCTATTCTCGGCAGGTGGGGATATAAGCTTAAAATATGCTCCAATTGCAGCTTCAAAAGGCGTTACAGTTGTTGATAACAGTAGTGCTTGGAGAATGAGTGATGACGTACCTCTAGTAGTACCTGAGGTCAATCCAAATGATGTCGAATGGAATAAAGGAATCATAGCAAATCCAAATTGCTCCACAATACAAGCAGTTGTTGCACTTAAGCCCCTGCATGAAAAATACAAAATCAAAAGGATTGTATATTCAACTTATCAAGCTGTGTCAGGCTCCGGTGTAAAAGGAGTAACAGACTTGGAGGCAGGTCTAAAAGGCAATCCACATAAGTTCTACGCTCATCCAATAGCCAATAACTGTTTACCTCACATTGATGTATTTACAGAAAACGGCTATACTAAGGAAGAAATGAAAATGATTCAAGAAACAAGAAAAATAATCGGAGACCAAAGCCTAAAGATCACTGCTACAACAGTAAGGGTCCCTGTATTCAATAGCCACTCTGAGTCAGTAAATGTTGAATTCTATAATGATTTTGACATAAATGAACTAAGAGAACTGCTGAAGAACAGCCCGGGCATCGTGATTCAGGATGATGTAGCAAACAATGTTTATCCGCTTGCAATCGATGCAGCCGGCAAGGACGAAGTGTTTATAGGAAGAATCAGAAGAGATGATTCTGTAGACTATGGAATGAATATGTGGGTTGTTTCTGACAATATAAGAAAAGGCGCTGCTACAAATGCAGTACAAATTGCTGAGCTGCTAGTGAAAAAAAATTTAGTTTAATATAGCAATCACGCTCTTGTTTCATAATATATATATAATACGTTTTTACGTATTGGTTTAATATATTGTAGCCTTTTATAAAAATATCTATTCTTTTATTAATTAAGGAGGAAATAAAATGGCTTTATTTAAAGGTTCTGGCGTTGCTATCGTTACCCCTTTTAGCAAGAATGGTGTTGATTTTGATAAACTTGGAAAGCTCCTAGACTGGCAAGTTGAACAAGGCACGGATGCCATAATAATCTGTGGTACAACAGGTGAGTCGGTTACAATGTCAGATGATGAAAAAAAGGAAGCATTTAAGTTTACTGTGGAGAAAATAGCAGGTAGAATTCCAGTTATTGCAGGCACAGGCAGCAATGACACACATCACTCCATTGAGCTTTCAAAATATGCAGAAAGTGTTGGCTGTGATGGATTATTATGCGTAACTCCCTACTACAATAAAACTACACAAAAAGGCTTGATTGCACATTATACTGCAATTGCCGATGCTGTTAATATACCAATTATCGTTTACAATGTACCTGGCAGAACCGGACTCAATGTCAATGCCGATACATTAAAAACTCTTTCACAGCACAAAAACATCGTGGCAGTCAAAGAGGCCAGCGGCAACATAAGTCAAGTTGTTGAGATCGGAACCTTCTGCAATGATGACTTCTATATGTATTCAGGCAATGATGATCAGGTGGTACCTCTTCTTTCAGTTGGAGGCATTGGCGTTATTTCCGTTGTTGCCAATGTAGACCCCAAGGTCATGCATGACATGGTCATAAAATATCTTGAAGGTGATGTAAAAACAGCGATGAAGCTTCAATTAGATATCAAGGCTCTTAATGATGCATTGTTCTGTGAAGTAAACCCCATTCCAGTAAAAACGGCTATGAATTTACTAGGACACGAGGTCGGAGAATTAAGACTGCCGCTTGTTGATATGACTGATAAAAACCTGGAATATCTCAAGAAAACACTTGTTGATTATGGCTACCAGCTTAGGGGGTAGATTTAGTGATAAATATACTAATGAGTGGCTGCAATGGTAAAATGGGTCAGGTTATATCCAAGCTTGCAGCTAGTTTTGACAATATAACGATTGCTGCCGGTATTTCCAGACAGCCTGATAAATACAGCAACCCCTACCCTGTTTATACAAATTATACAGATGTGAAGGAAAAAATCGATGTTGTAATTGATTTCTCTAATCCGGATGTATTAACTGAACTACTTGATTTTTGTAAAAGCAGAAAGACAGCCTTGGTATTGGCGACAACAGGGCTGTCTCCTGATGATTATCAAAAAGTGGCTCAAACTGCTGAGCTTTTACCGATTTTTATGTCAGCAAACATGTCCTTGGGAATAAATGTACTGTTAGAGTTGGCAAGAACGGCTGCCGCTAAGTTAAGTTTTGGCTTTGACATTGAAATTCTGGAAAAGCATCACAATGAAAAAAAGGATGCTCCCAGCGGCACTGCACTCATGATTGCCAATGAAATAAATCAGCAATTGGATCACTCTATGGATTTTATTTATGACCGCTCTCAAAAAAGAGAAAAACGTAAGAATAATGAAATAGGCATATCTGCGATTAGAGGCGGCACCATCCCAGGAGAGCACTCTGTATACTTTGCAGGTAAGGATGAAATTATTGAAATCAAACATACTGCAATGTCTAGGGATGTATTTGGTATGGGAGCCTTAAAAGCTGCAGAATATATAGTAGACAAGCGAAAAGGAATATTTGATATGAAATCAATGCTAAAGGAGATGATATAATGAACAACAATATCGATTTAGATGATCCCTATAAAATTGCTGCTTTTATAAAACAAGCCAAGAAGTCAACTCCTGTAAAAGCTTACATCGATGGTGTACTTGAGGGTATTGACACAGGCAATATCAAGAAATACGGCAATGAAAGCTTTTGGATACTCATGGGTGAAAGCACAGAGGTTGAAGCCTTCATTAAGTCAAATAAAGACAAAATAAACAAATTTGATATTGAGTTTGACAGACGCAATTCTGCCATACCTATGCTGGATACCAGACATATAGAAGCTAGAATTGAACCCGGCGCAGTGATTAGAGATATGGTTACTATACATAAAAATGCAGTCATTATGATGGGCGCAGTGATTAACATTGGTGCTGAAATTGGTGAAAATACTATGATAGATATGAATGCTGTCCTTGGTGCAAGAGCTACTGTAGGAAAGAACAGTCATATAGGTGCAGGTGCTGTATTGGCAGGGGTCCTCGAACCACCAAGTGCCGCTCCTGTTATCATTGAGGACAATGTATTGATAGGCGCCAATGCGGTTGTATTAGAGGGTGTCAGAGTCGGCAAGGGCTCTGTGGTTGCTGCAGGCTCTGTGGTAACAAGAGATGTTGAGCCGGATACAGTTGTTGCCGGCATACCCGCAAGGGCGATTAAAAAGGCATCTGAAGTGGAAGGTGACAAGAAGAAGCTCCTGGATGATCTGAGAGGCTAATAATAATAGTAAAAGTCATGTACTGGCATTTGACTTCAGTACATGACTTTTTTCATAGCTTTATATAAGCTCACCTTTTTCATTATAAAACGGCGGACAATACTCTACTATACCAGATACTCCATCAAGTCCACCTTCAACCAGTTCTAATGCAAAAAGATATTTACTATCGAAGTTATTGTTAAGACCTATTTTCCAATCAGAAGCCAGTTTAAACCCAAAGTTTTGGTAATATTTAGGGTCCCCCATTACAATTAATGACTTATACCCTAATCGCTTAGCTATTTCTATACCAGAGCGCACCAATAACTTTCCGATTCCTTGGCTTTGAAAATCCGTATGCACTGAAACCGGGGCTAAATCCAAGGATTCATAGCATTCTTTGTCGCCTTTAATCTTCAAGGGTGTGAACATGATATGACCAACTACAGTACCACCAATTTCAGCTACAAGTGATAAGTCATTAATATAGTATTCACTTTCTCTTATTCGTTCTGCTAGATTCCATTCATTGAATTCATTATCGCGTTCACCAATAGCTTTGAATGCAGATTTGATAACATCTCTAATTTGTTCATAATCCCCTTGCGTTTCTTTGCGAATTGATATTTCCAATTACTTTGCCACCCTTTCTATATTCCTCTATTTGTAAAGCCGTGACCCATTACCTCTGCTGTATCACTAACTGTAATAAAAGCTTGCTCGTCAATTTCTCTTACAATTTGTTTAAGCTTTGCCAGCTGATTTAAGCTTACTATACAATAAATAACTTTCTTCTTATCCCCCGTATAGGCACCTTCTCCATCCAAGTAGGTGATCCCTCTAACAAGTCTTTTAAATATTTCCTCCGCTACCTGCTTTTCTTTATCTGTAATAATCATTACTGACTTTCTTCGATCAAAGCCTTGCTGCACCTTGTCCAGCACTGTTGAAGATATATACATTGAAATCAAGGTGTACATTGCAATATTTAAATTTGTAATAAAGGATGCCGCAATAACGATACAAGTGTTTATAATCATGGATGTACTGCCAATATTCAAAGAAAAATACTTCTTAACGATTACTGCAATGATATCAATGCCGCCTTGAGATGCTCTATTTCGAAGTACTATACCCAAACCTATACCATTCAATACACCTGCATATATACTGGCTAACATCACATCCTGTACCAAATGGATTTCCCTTAAAAATGAAAAAACTTCAATCCAAGCAGAAAAAGTCATCATTCCTATCAAACTCAAGAAAACAAACTCTCTGTCAACAAACTTATATCCCAATATAAATATCGGAATATTAAAAACGAAAATCATAAGACCAGTATTTGTATTTAACAAATAATTCAAAATTAGAGAAATACCACTTATTCCACCACTTAACAGTTTATTCGGTATGATAAACAGATTAAATGCGATCCCACTAATTGCACTCCCTAAAATTATCATCAAAATCATTAGTATATATTTATATTTACTATTATATATATTGTCAATAAACTTCATAGTCCCCCCCCTAGCTTTATCAATCAATAATTCAATTATATTATGTTTGAATAAAGTGTACAACCATATTTACGCAAAAAAACAAAAGCGCATCTGCGTTATACCGCAAAGCGCCTCAGCATTAGTTTTCCTGTTCCTCATCCTCATTAAATTCTCTAACATTATTGTCTTTGTCGACAATTTCCATTTTCGAAATAGATACTTCATAAGCTGTTCTAGTTATTACTTCATCTTCATTCAATTTCTTCTGATATTCTCTGCTTTGTATTCTTCCCCAAACCTTGATTCTGTCACCAACAGTAAGATTCTCTGAATATCTTGCATTTCTTCCCCATGCAATACTTGGTATGTAATCTGACTTATTATAAGGTCTGTTAACTGCAATAAGCATATCAGTGATTTCCCTGCCAAAGGGAGTTGTTCTGTACACGGGCTTTTTGCAAATAAATCCATCAAGGTAAATCTGATTTGGGTTCTTTATTTCCTCGTCATCCTTTTTTAAATCTCGAGCAAAAATTGTCAGTATAAGCTTGTTGCTTCCATCCAACAGCTTGTTATAGGATCTTAATTGTCCCAGTACAACCAGCTTACTGCCAACCTCTAGCCCTACCCCCGCAATCAAACGCTCGGATACTGTAATAGGCAAAGTATCCGAAATATCGCTTAATCTTGGCACTTCAAGTTGAACATTATAAAAACCCTCACCATACATCTCATGACTAAACTCAGGCTTTGACTTAACCGTTCCAACAATTGTTACTGTATTGTTTTCACTTATCTTGTCGGTCATGTAGACCCCACTCCCTTCCTTGTTCTTGTGTTTTTTAGAGTTTTAATCTACACTATACATATTCATACAAGCATAACAATATGAATCATTTACTAAATTTTTATACTTAGTTTTGATTTATTTAATGCAAGGTGCTTAAGACACGCTTTAATTGACCTTCCAAGATACCCTTAGCATTATTCATTTCGTCACCTCCAGCCAAAACAAGTAAATCACCATCTTTAATATAAGTTGACATATATGCAATTGCATTTTGCAATTTATCGAAATATCTAATTTGCGGTAAGTCATTGAGTGCTTTTTTGAATTTCCTGATGTCGTTTATTGATAGTGGCGTTATCTTTTCGTTTATATCTATACAGCCGCACATTACGACTTCATGTATTCCCAAAATACTGCTCCACTGATTCATAACTCTAATTATACTATTCATATCCTGCCAATCTTCAGTTTTGTTTACGGACAGTAGTAATCCCAGCGTATTATAGTTTAACAGCTGTAAGCCCTCTAGGGTTTTATCCAAATCTCCTGCACTGCTGCAGTAATTATCTAATATGCGAATGCCCTTTATATCGGAAATCTCAAATCTTCTGCTTGGTGAAACATAACCCAGCAAAGCATCTTTAATATCTTTAATATCAATATCATAATAAAGCGCACAGGTTATTACAGCTAATGCATTGTGTATGCTTTTACTTCCAAGCATATTAATAGTAATGGGCATTTCAAAGGGCTCCAATAAATTCCCGCTATTTGTATAAAAGCTTCTTTGCAGACAATAATTAAAGGTTGTTTGTTGATTTACATCTATGCTGGTAGCAGTTACGGCAGCCTTTTTATTGAGACCATAGGTAATAACAATTGTATTTTTACTTGCTCCCAAAGCCTTTAATACCAGATCGTCATCATTATTGACAATTATGGGCTTGCTCTCAGGAATATGAGCTATAAAGCCTCTTATACTTTCAAGTACATAATTTTTATCAACCATGTCCATACTATTCACCCCGGATATAAGTGCACAGTCAAATCTAAAGCTGTTAATGAATCTAAAATATTTAAGCTTATAGTCAACTACAATTGGCATAAAGTGTTCCCCTATAGAAGCCATTTTATCAAGACGCTCATAAATATCTTCTACAGTCATACTCTTTAAGGAATTTAAATATTTCATAAATTCCTTTTCTTCTTCTGCCTTGAACTTTCTATTTTTTTCTCCCAATACTTTATACAGCAAGTCCAGTATGATATCCTTGTCATTGCTTCCACTTACTGCAACAAGTTTTACTGTGTTTTGAGGACTGTGAAAATGCTTGTCAAGCATGAGCAGCATAGTCTCATACACATTATTTACCTTAATCACAGGAAGCTCAGGGTTTGAAATATTTTGAGTGGTAAAAATCACTGATGCGCCATTATTATAGGCACTGTATATTTCCTTCTTGCTTTTGCTCTCTTGCAAATCAACATATACCATTCCTGGAAGTACCTTTTTCCAATCTGCGGTTACACCAAATTTCTCAAAATTGTCAGTAAACATACTATCAGCTCCCTTATTGATGTATAATATGTTTTGCACTTAAACATCTTACATTAACTCACAAAGTGCAAAACATTTTCCTTGATTCATATGATGCGAAAAATTCATTTACGATTATACAAATGCAGATGCCTCTACTGCATTTGTATTGATAATTCTTTTTCGCATCATATATAGTCTAAAATATATAATTCGCTGATAATTGTTTTTTATGTATAACCACAGCAGTATGCAATTATTTAAGTGTTTTTATTTTTAACAAATCTATTATATTGAAGTCATTTTTTCTCGGTTTTCCTAGAAATTCTTCCAGTTCATCCTCCACATCATCCAATATTCTTGATAGTGAATCCGAGGATGTCAGCAGAGTATCCAAAAATAACAGTTTTTTGATACCCTTTTTTAGCTCTTTATCCATAAAAGCACCCCCTTTATACATAGTATTATGAAAGTGCTGCTTATGTCCCAAAATTTAAAATAATATGTCATATTTATTCCTTAAGCTGCAACTGTGGGCGGCTGCCGCTATAAGCATTCCTATAACTTGCGTAAGGGACGCTGCCCCCAGCGTCCCTCATGTTTCATCAATGACATTGCTACTCTAAAAGTATCTGTCTACCGGTATGGTCTATGTAGTAATTCTCCTTATAAATCAGCTCTGAAATAGGCACGATCCCATAGCCTTGTTTTTGCAGCTCATGGAGGATGAGTGGCAGGGCTTCCGGAGTATAGGTTGCATTGTTATGAAACAGTACTATGGATCCGTTTTTCACCTTTTTCAGCACTCTGTCTACGATTGCCTGTGTGCCATAGTCTTTGTAATCCAAAGAATCCACATCCCATTGTATTACCTGATAGCCCAGTTCCTGAGCTGTTTCAATCAAGTTGTTGTTATAGTCTCCAAAGGGTGGTCTCAAAAGAGTTGTTGGCTTACCAGTTATAGCTTCTATTTTCTCTGAGGTAGAGTTAAGCTCCTTTATTATTTGCTCCTTAGATAAAGTTGACATCTTGGGGTGATGTGCAGAGTGATTTGCTACCTCATGACCCTCATCACTTATTTTTTTTACCATTTCAGGAAAATTATCCACCCAAAAACCAACTAGGAAAAATGTAGTTTTAATATTATGCTCCTTAAGAATTTTTAATATATCTTCTGTTTTATCTGCTCCCCAGGCTGCATCAAAGGATATGGCTATCTTTTTCTCAGGCACATCAACAGAATAAATCGGCAGTTTCCTGTTGTTATTCATAAATACGCTTAACATACCGTTTTCAATTCCTGCCGTGTATATAACAGTTATTCCTAATAGTAATATAGTCATAAGAATTCTTGTCATCAGCTTACGGTTAATTACATATACCTTCACTGCTGTACACCTCCAAAATCTATCTTTGTATAAATTTTATTCGAAATCAGCAATTATAGACCTTGTTCAAGGTTTATAAGTAAATGGTAACTATTTCATAATACTTTCTATATCAGTATTGTAATAACAATCTCAATTTGCAATAATTGTATTGTATATTAAATTTCTTTTATGAAAGGATGATTTGTTTTGGAAAGAGTGGTTGAACGATTTTTAAAGTATGTTAAATACGATACCCAATCCAGTATGGACACAAAGACTACACCAAGTACCCCAGGACAAAAAGTTTTAGGCGAGACCTTGGCAAAAGAATTGGAGCAAATAGGCATGAAGGATGTGTCAATGGATCAAAATGGCTACATAATGGTTACCCTACCTTCAAATATGGATATAGGGGTTCCGACGATTGGTCTTATTGCACATATGGATACAGCCCTAGACGCTTCAGGAAAGGATGTAAATCCTCAAATAGTCAGTAATTATGATGGTGAAGATATTATCCTGAAAAACGGCTTGGTATTGTCACCCAAAGAATATCCTGTACTTAAGAATTACAAGGGTCAGGACATCATTACTACCGATGGTACTACGCTGCTTGGGGCCGACAACAAGGCAGGCATAGCTGAAATCATTACTGCTGTAGAATACTTGATAAATAACCCACAAATAAAACACGGCACTATTAGAGTAGCATTTACTCCAGACGAAGAAATAGGTGAAGGTGCGGATAATTTTGATGTGAAAAAGTTTAATGCAGACTTTGCCTATACTATCGACGGCGGCGAAATTGGCGAAATTGAAATGGAAAACTTCAATGCTGCTCATGCTAAAATCAATATTAATGGCAAAAGCATACATACTGGTACAGCGAAAGATAAGCTTGTGAACTCTATTTCCATCGCATCAGAGCTTATGGCTATGCTTCCTGCAGGTCAAAAACCTGAATATACAGAGCAATACGAAGGTTTTTTCCATGTAAACGACATAAGAGGCAAGATTGAACATACTTATCTTTATATGATCATCAGAGACCACGACAAGCCTAAGCTAAATGAGAAAAAGAAGCTAATTCTAGACATTGTTAACTTTCTTAATGCCAAATATGACCCGGGTACTGTTGATATGGAATTAGAGGATCAATACTTCAATATGAGAGAGCACATTGAGCCTGTTATGCATATTGTTGATATGGCAAAGAAAGCGATGGAGCAGGTTGGAATAGAACCAAAGCAAAGAGCTATCAGAGGCGGTACAGACGGTGCAAGACTGACCTATATGGGACTGCCTACTCCAAACATATTTACCGGCGGACATAATTTCCATGGCAGATATGAGTATATACCAATACCTTCAATGGTTAAGGCTGTTGAAGTTATTCTTAAAATAGTTGAGTTGAATAATAGCTATAAAAAGTAAAATTGAGAGGTTGGTAGATGATTATTTCATATACCGACCTCTCACACCTCCATACAAACGGTTATCGTATACGGCGGTTCTCTAGTTTACACGGTTGCTTGTCTGTAATATTCAGAAAAGAATATTAATCTATATGTACTAAATTCAACATTCTTTACTATTTAAAAGCCCTATCTAATATTAACGCTTATGTCTGTTCTTTGTTAATACCTAAATTATTGTTTGTTTTTTATTATGAAGTGAAATTCGAGTATTTATATACCTTTAACTAGCATTAGTATCCAGTAGGACCTGAATAGGTTGTATGTTTATGATACAAAGCTTTATGACCTGCAAGCTCTGAACATGTTGCAGTTCTATTTACATCTATTGCCCATGTAGTGCAAAATCTATTGGCTGGGTCTGAATCGTAATCTCCACCATCTGAATCTAAGCAGGGTGCACCATTAAACCCTATAGCATTGTCACAGTCACTTCCAGTAAAATTAACTCCCGCCTGATATATATGTGCAGATTTATAATAATATTTTTGGTCTCCTAAATGCCCATTAAATCTATTACAA
>MGOS01000020.1:0-201 GCA_001797185.1 Clostridiales bacterium GWB2_37_7 | reverse complement strand
CCATTATGAGGTATCAGAGTTTCACCCACGAAACCTCCCAGCCTAGGATCATTTGGGTCAGAAAAAATAATCATATTAGCGTCACTATTTGAACTTTCTGTTACTGTTGTATTTTGATTATTTCGTGGCGTCAGCAGCACCCAGTATGGTTTTTTGGCATCATCAATATTTCCTATCAGCATCAGTGATATTTAGTAAGAG